>JAPLUJ010000196.1 GCA_026397695.1 Verrucomicrobiota bacterium
ACAACCACGGTTTCGCCGCCTTTGCGGCCACCACCCGCGCCACCGGCCGCCCGCGCATGGAAATAACCAGGTCCTCCCCGGTGCGCAGCCCCAGACTGGTCTTGAGCCGGGTGCGGTTCTGGGCCTGCGTGGCTTGCTGGCTGTGGGGAGTTGACAGGCCGGGACGGGGCGGGTGGTGGCTCACACCGGTGCTGACGAAATTCCATATTCAATCTTCAGCATCGCTCCTGGTTGCCTGGCTGACGGGTCTGTCGAGCCCTCTTGACTCAAGGTCGCATTGTGAGGCAGGCACTTGATGACCTCGGTGAGGCGAAGTTTGCTTGCGCAGGGGCGTGAGGAATGCCATGGTGACGTCATGCCAATGACCCTTGAAGTGCCTGACGAAATTCAAAAGGCCATGCGCGTTCCGGAACCGGAGCGGCAATCCCGCCTGTTGATTGAACTGGCTTGTGCCTTGTATCAGCGCGAAATCCTCTCCTGCGGCAAGGCGGCCGAACTGTCCCGTTTGAGCCAGTTCCGCTTTGGCCAGGCGCTGGCCGAGCGGGGGATTGCCAGGCACTACACGGATGCGGACGTTGCCGAGGATATGGCTTATGCAGGTGGTCAGTAACACTTCCCCTATCTGTAATCTCGCTGTCATTGGACGGCTTGACGTTCTTCGCGGTCAGTTTGGCAGCATCCAGATACCGGCAGCGGTCCGGGCCGAGCTTGCACGATTGGAGCACTCCGGCGGCAGGCAGGCTATCGATCAGGCCTGCGCCGATGGCTGGATTCGGATTCAACGCCTTGAAACCAGCGAGCTTTCCAATGTGCTCTCCTCGTCGCTGGATGCGGGTGAAGCAGAGGCTATTGCGCTGGCGATTGAATGCCGGGCGGATCTTCTGCTGATCGATGAGTCAGCCGGTCGCGCCATGGCGCGAAGCCTCGACATCACGCTCACCGGAACTTTGGGTTTGTTGCTCAAAGAAAAGCGTGGGGGGAGGATTCCATCTCTGGGAATGGAGATGGACCGCCTGGTGAACGAAGCGGGTTTTTTTCTATCGCCACGAGTGCGGAGGATTTTTCTGGAGTCTGCCGGCGAGTCCGGCTGAGCCGGTTCCACCTGAGGCGGATTACAGAAGAGAATAAAAAATGAGAACTTATATACAGACAGCAAGCATGGTGACTATTGTGTTGAGTATTCTATGGTCTCAAGACGTTAGTGCACAATCGAGTATCAAAAAACTTGGGTTGGAAGAATCATTTAAGGGGTTCTCATGGCGATTCGGACCTGGGGATCCCGAAAAAGAGGAAGCTAAAGTTAGTCTTACCAATGAGAATGATAATATAAAACTGATAGGAATAGAATTGAGTATTATTAAGCCATCAGGCGATTTGGTGGCAATAAAGCCAATTGTTCAAAAATCTGCCGATGACAAGCTGGATGTTTTTATGTGGGCGAGAAATAGCTTTCAGCATGGTTCCATCAGTTTTGATTGTCTATGGGAAGTTATTAGATCAAGCGTAAATGAATCTGTATCCGATGAACAAGTTTTTCATATGATTGTAAATGCCCTAAACAACTCCGACGAAATAGATAAGTCTACTGTTATACCAATACGAGCAAGTGGTGTTAGATGGGCGTCTTCTTCAAGAGCTTCTAACGAAACTCTTCTTGCTTCGTCTTCTTCGGCGTCTTCTTCCGGGGTGAAGGGGACGGGTTTTCTTTGTGGAGCGGGGGCGAGAGCGGTGCTGGCGGGTTGTTCTGAGTCCGCCAATGAGCGCGAAGACCAAACCCACGCCCCCCGTGCGGGCAATCGTTTCCCGGGCCAATTGGCGGGCCGCAGCCACCAGCATCGAGCCGATGCCCCGTCCATGGGCGGCCTTTGCCACCGCCAGACGTCCCAACAAAACCGCGGAGACCGACTGTCTGGGAAGTGTCTTGGGCACACCCGGCCATTCCCTGGCTTCGACGGTGATGTTGGACAGCGTGAAGTAGCCGAGCACGGCTTTCGGTGGCAGGGCGTCCGCCGCGACCAGCACACGCGACACACTCACTCCTTTCTCCAAATGGCTGCGGGCCGTTTCACGCAGGTAACGGTCCACCGATTCCAAGCCACTGGCGAATTCCGCCCGCGCATGGCAGTCGGCCAGAATTTCAAGAGCGTATGACGACATGGCGGGCGGCCAGCTTCGCAGCATCGAGCATCGTTTGATTCGGCTTGGGCGGCTTCGCGATCAGCGCGGCGAGATTCGCCGCCTCATCCCGCGTCAACTGCCAGCGGGAATCCGCTTCGATGACGCGATCCGCCCTTTCCGCTGCCGCATCATGGATGAACGCCGCGACGGCTACCCCGCGCAAGGCCGCCGCATACTCGATCTTTTCCGCCAGACCGGCTGGAAACTTCGATTTCGTGTTCACGCGTGAAGCCTAATTCAGGCGGGCACTCGGTGCAATTGTTTTTTGGTGCCATTTAGACACCGGACATTTAGATTCCGCTTCCCCTCAGGCCGCGAATCCGCTATCAGACGATCCATCTACCCCTGCGATGACCGCCGTCCTCCCAGCCCCCGCCGCAACTCCCGATCCGGAGCTTTCCAGCCCTCGGGAACGCGGGCAATCGCCCGGCCCCCATTTTCCCGCCTTCCGGTCCTGCCACCGGCTCTTTCAACGGCCTTCACCGGGAAAGCAATTTCCTAGCAATTTGATGCGATCCACGCCTTGGCGCGGCCACCAGTTCACCACGGGCCGCTGATCGCCTTCGGCAAAGGGGCCGCCGGTGTGCTCTGCCTGGTAGAGGTCAACGCCCGGCAGCTTGACCGGGCCCGGGTATCTAGCACGGTTGAAGAAGTCATACACCACCGCCGCGGCCACGCTGCACAGGCATGCTGCCACCGCAGTCAGGGTCATTAATCTTTGGGTTTCCGGAGGCGGCCGCCATCACCTTGTTGGTGACGGTGTTTCGAAGGCGCATGGTGACGGCTGCATCGCCGGGGGATGCGGTGGTCATGAAGACCATGGCCACATCGTTGGCGGGATCGGCCAAGCCGATGACGGTATCGACGCCGGCATGGCTAAACGTTTGCGCGGAGGCGACGTTTCCAAATCCGAACCAACTTTCTTTCGTGGTGCCCCGCAGCAACCAGCCCAGACCCCAGAACTCATGTTTGGGAACCTGGCCCGCAGTCACGGACGCATCGATCTGCTTCTGATATTGAACACGGTGCATTTCCTTGAGAGCATCCGGCTGGATCAGGGTCTTGCCGTTCCATATGCCGTTGTTCAGATGGAGGTTGAGCAGTTTCAACATGTCGTCGGTGCGTGCGAAGGCGCCTGCGGAAGGATGACCGAGGGATTGCTCATGGTCGGTATCCATGGGCCATGGATAGGATTTCGGTTTCGACACCAAGGCGATCGGCGCATCCCCCGTGGGGATTCGGAAGGTAAATCCGGAGTCCAGCGGATCGAACAGGCGTTCTCGGCAAATATCGTTCCAAGGTTTGTTGCCTGACACCCGCCGCACCACCTCGGCGGCGATCAGCATGCCGCTGTAACCGTGATAGGCCGTACGCGAACCCGGCACCCATTCAACTTCCATGGCGCACAGTTTGGCGATGGCCGCTTTCCACTGGCTTTCGCTGTAGGTGGGGATGAGCGGCGCGGCGCTGAGGCCTGCCGAATGGGTGAGCACGTGTCGTACGGTGATGCTTTCCTTGCCGCCACCGGTGAACTCGCCGATGTACTTCGATACGGGCACATCGTAGTCCACAAGTCCGTCCTGATGCGCCATGACGGTAATGGTGGCGGTGATCGCCTTGGAGAAGGAGTACATCATGTTTCGGGCAGAGGCGTCGTAGGGGATGCTGTCGCGGTCCGGTCCCGAGCAGGTGCCCCAGTACTTCTCGACAAACTTGCGTCCGCCGCGCGTGGCCACAAGTGCCGCACCGGGAAATGTCTTTGCCGCGAACTCCTTGGAAATGAAGTCGATGGCTTCCTGGAGGGCTTGCGGGTTGACGCCCACCTGTTCGGGGGTGACCGAAGCAAGGGATTCGCGTCGTGGCACCGGTCCGCCACGGGCAACGTTCAGAATGCCAATTCCGACGGTGCTGACAGCCGCGCGTTGTAGAAACTCCCGTCGGTTGAGATTTGAGTTGTATTGCATGGTGTGCGCTGCCTCTGGTCGTTTGGAAAATCGTACCCGTGTGGTGGGAGTATGGCAAGGCAATTGCTCTTGGGGGGCGTTGCAAGAACAGATGGCCGGACCGGAGGGCGGGGAATTCGGGGGGGGGGGAGGCGGCCATGAAGTAGGCCACGCCGTTGGCAACGCCGTCATTGTTGGTATCTTCGGAGGGAATGAGGCTTATGCTGTTAGCGGCCGCCCAAGCGGCGTAACCCGATTTCACCAGTTTGAGGGTGGTGCCATCCACCGTGAGGCCATAATCGCCTATCGGGGCATGCAGAGTCGGAGTGCCGGTGATGCCGGAGGAAGTCGTCAGGATGTAGCTGTCCAAGGTCGGCGTGCCGATGATCTTGATGGTTCCCGCGCTGAGGTTGTAGGTGCTGGTGGAGGCGGTGAGTGAGTGCAACCCCCATTTTTCCGCCTTCCGGTCCGGCCACCGGCTTTTCCAACGACCTTCACCCCGAAAGCAATTTGTGAAATCACCCATTTTTTTGGCAAAAGGGTTTTTCTTCCGCTTGGTGTGATAGGATACGCGGTTGAGTCAGTATTGTGAGCGATGTGAACACTTCCCCGGGAAGTCATCAGCCATCAGAACCCACCCTGCCAATCATGCAAAACGTCCCCAAGCTCCTCCTCATCACCGCCCTCCTGGGCACGCAACTCAGTGCGCAGACCGTTGCCAACAAACCCGTGCATTTGTTCATCTTATCCGGCCAGTCCAACATGGCCGGGATGGATCCAAAGCTCGGCTTCGAGCCAGAGGCCGCCCTGTTGTTCCCCAACGCCACCGTCGCCCACATCAAGATCGCCACCGGCGGTCAACCGATCCGAAGCTGGGTAGCCGAGTGGAGCGAGATCGCGCGCAAACACGGCATTGATCCCGCCACGGTGGGTGCCGACAAAAAGAACAGCACGATCTTCTACCAGCCCATCCTCGACCAGTTCGCCGGATTGCTCAAACAGCACCCTCATCCCGCATCGGTCACTTTTTGTTGGATGCAGGGCGAGCGCGACGCCAAGGAAAACCTCCAGGCCGCCTACGGCGATGCCTTGAAGCAACTGATCGCAAACCTGCGCCGGGATTTGAAGCAGCCGGACATGAAGTTCGTCATCGGCCGCCTGAGCGACCACAAAAAAGCCGATGATGTTCCATGGGAAGCGGTGCGGCAGGCGCAGGTGTCCCTCGCCAAGAGCGATCCTCTGGGTGCCTGGGTGGACTGCGACGACCTCAACAACAAAGTGAACAACGGTGTGGCCTTCGACGACCTCCACTACACCAAGGAAGGCTACGAACTCCTCGGGCGCCGCTACCTCCGCCAAGCCAAGGCGCTCATCGATGGCAAGAAGCCCGCAGAGAACGGCCGGCCATGACACACACCCATCAAGGCATGCCCGCCTCGCCGCGCGGCACGGATGCCTGGTATATAATAACAACGGTTAGCATAGTCCTGCTCGCGAGTGTGTTGGTCGGGGCTGGGGCAGCGACTGCGGGTGATCTGGCCGGCAGTTTCGCCCAGCCGCCTTATTCGGCGAGACCGTGGGTGTATTGGTACTGGATGCAGGCAAATGCCACGCGCGAAGGTATTACCAATGATCTCGAAGCAATGGCGAAAGCCGGTATTGGCGGAGCGTATCTGATGCCGATCGGTCACCATGGCAACAAGACGCTTGTCAAGCCGCCGGCAAACCCGTTATCCGAACACTGGTGGGATCTGGTCGTTCATGCGACCAAAGAGGCTGACCGCCTCGACATGCGACTGGCCATGAACGCCTGCGACGGTTGGGCATTGGCGGGGGGGCCGTGGATTACGCCGGAAATGTCGATGCAGGAAGTGGTAACAACCTCGCTCAACATCGACGGCGGCAAACCCTTCACAGGCAAACTCGCGCAGCCCGCAGCGCGCAGCGACTATTACCGCGAAATCGCCGTGATGGCCTATCCCGCGCTCGAAGGCGTGGACAACACTTCCACCCACCTTAAACCCAAGGCCGCCACGAACATTGCCAATTTCGATCCGCAACCTCTGGTCTCCGGCGCGGAAAAGCCGCTGAACCTGCCTGCGGAGGGGTGGATTCAGTACGAGTTCTCCGAGCCTTTCACATGCCGGTCGATCAAGATGACGCCCGACCAGAGTTCGGCCTTTCAATTGCATCGCGCGGAGGTGCTCGTAGGCAATGATGGCAAGTCGTTTCGCTCGCTGGGACGGTTGAAGCCCACCGAGTTTCACGGTTGGCAGGACGGAGGCTTCGGCGCCACGCACGCCATCGAAGCCACCACCGCGCGGTTCTTCCGCTTCGTATTCGACAGTTCGGATACGCCGCCGCACTCGGAAAATTGTGAAGGAACCAAAGTTCGCAACCGTGGTCGGCTCGGTGCCCAGCATATCGAACTTCGTTCGCAGCCGGCCATTAACCACTGGGAAGGCAAGGCCGGTTTCCGCTGGCGCCGCGGCGAGTGGACGACCGATGCGCAATGCCCGAGCGCGTTGTGCGTTCAGCCTGAAAGCATCGTCATCCTGAGCGACAAGATGGACGCCGACGGCACGCTGCGCTGGACCCCGCCGCCGGGACGCTGGACGATCCAGCGCATCGGCTACACGACAACCGGCGTCTGCAACGGGCCGGGTGGCACGGGCTCGGGCTTGGAATGCGATAAGTTCAACCCCAAGGCCGCCGAAGTGCAGTTCAACGGCTGGTTCGGAGCGGCACTTAAACGGGTCGGTCCCGAACTGGCCGGCAAGACCATGTGGATCAACCACACCGACAGTTGGGAGGCCGCCAGCCAGAACTGGTCGCCGCTGTTTCGGGCCGAGTTCATCGAGCGCTGCGGCTACGATCCGTTGAAATGGTTGCCGGCCATGAGCGGCGTGCCAATCAAATCGCCCGAACTCTCCGAGCGTTTCTTGTACGACGTGCGCCGCACAATCGCCGATCTGGTTTGCGAGAACTTCTACGCGCCTTTCTCAAAACTCGGTCGCGAGCAAGGGGCCGCCTTCAGTGCCGAGGGCATCGCACCCACGATGATGTCCGACGGCATGCAGCACTTCAAGTACGCCGACTTCCCTATGGGCGAGTTCTGGCTTAATGGCGTTAACCAGGACAAACCGAACGATATCAGCGACGCCATTTCCGGCGGGCATATCTACGGCAAACCGATCATCGGCGCCGAGGCCTTCACGCAAATCCCCATGCGTTGGAACGAGGACCCATATTGGCTCAAGCCGATGGGCGACTTCAATATGGCCAAAGGCATCAACCGGTTCGTGCTGCATGTGTGGGCCCATCAAGCTTTCCCGGAGAAGCCCGGCCCCGGCGTGACGTTGGACGCAATCGGAACATTCTTCAGTGGCACACAGACTTGGCACGAACCGGGACGCGCGTGGTTCGATTACCTGCGGCGCTGCTCAGCCATGCTTCAGCAAGGGTTGCCTATGGTTGATGTTTGCTATTTCACCGGCGAGGAGCAACCGGCCCGCTCGTACCTGCGAAGGGACTTGCCGCTGCCGCTTGGCGAAGGTTACTCGTTCGACAGTATCAACCGCGATGCTCTGCTAACCCGCGCTTCCGCCAAGGACGGTCGGCTGGTGTTGCCCGACGGCATGTCGTACCGCTTGTTGGTGCTGCCTTCTACCGATCATATGACACCGCAGCTTGCCACGCAGATCGGCAACCTCGCCAAGGCGGGCGTGCCGATCATCGGCCCGCGGCCGACGCGCTCGATCAGTCTGACCGACTATCCGAATTGCGACGAGAAGGTTCGCGGCATTGTTGCCGACTCGTGGAAATCGGTGCGATCCGGCGCGACGACACAAGAGGTTCTCGACGAACTCGATTTGTCGCCGGATGTCGAGTTTCCCGGTGTGAATCTAACGCCGGTGTTGCGTCCGCAAATGGAATACACGTCGCCGCCGCTGGTGTGGAATCACCGCACAACCGGCGAGGCCGACATTTACTTTCTATCCAACCAGGAAAGACAGCCGCGCAGTGTCGAGGTTGCCTTTAGAATTACCGGCCGCGTGCCCGAGCTTTGGGACCCGGTAACCGGAAGCACCGGTGACGCGGGCATTTGGCGGGAAGAAAACGGCCGGACGGTTGTATCTATCCGCTTTGCGTCGGCCGATGCGGTGTTTGTCGTCTTCCGGCGGAACTCGGGCAACGCCGATCCGGTGGCACGGATAACGCCGCCGGAAACCGCACCTCCACAATCCGTCCTACAGTCGTTGTGGATCGAAAATGATCGGGCGTGGGCTTCGACCGGTGGGACTTGGAAGTTGACCCATAAGTCGGGAAAAACCACGAGCATCACGGTTGACGACCTGCCCAAGCCACAAATGATCGGCGGCCCCTGGAGTGTGACTTTTTCACCGGGACGAGGCGGGCCGGAAAAAATCGCATTGGCCGAACTACGATCTCTTGGCGAGCATGAGGACGCCGGTGTTAAATACTTCTCGGGCACGGCCACCTATCATCGCACTTTCGAGTCGCGCAAGGAGCGTCAGGATGACCGTCTGTTTCTTGATCTTGGTCGCGTCGCCAATCTGGCCGCAGTGACCGTCAACGGGAAGAAGCTCGGAGTGCTATGGAAACCGCCGTTTGTGGTTGACGTTACCGCTGCGGTGCAACCGGGAATTAACACCCTGACCGTCGCGGTAACCAACACGTGGCGCAATCGGCTGATCGGCGATGCGTCGTTGCCCGCCGAAAATCGTATCGGGTGGTCGCTGTTGCGCGACAAGTGGTTCGCACCGAATACACCGCTGGACCCGGCCGGCCTGTTGGGTCCGGTGATGTTGTGGACCACCCGGGGAAGTCATTTGTAAAACGCGGATAACCAATGATCGGATTTTCGCACAAGGGATTGCTTCCTGACCACCAATCGCCACTCGTGCTTCAAAGTCAGCAAGTGGCTGTGAAGTCACATTATTTTTGGCCAGCGGGTTTTTTCTTGCGCTTGGCGTGATAGAACATGCGGTTGAGTCAGTATAGTGAACAATGTGAACTCTGTCCCGGTAAGTCATCAGCCATGAGATCCTGCCCTGCCACCCTCTGTTGTCTGCGCGCGTTGCCCGCCATCGCGGTCTCGCCCATGCATGCCGCCCAAGAACCCATAGTGCCAGCGCACCTGAAAACCATCCTATGAAAATTTTACTGATAGTTGCATCGCTTGTTGCCGGGTGGGCAGGAGTTGCCGCCGCCGACGCTTACGATTTCTATGCCGGGCTGCGCTATCCAGGCGCGAAATTGCGTCCCGACGTGGACCTCTACAAGGTGAAGGAGGCGGGCACGGGCGACCCCAAGGGCTACGAGCGGCGCGAGGTCGATTGGTGGCCGCGCAAGGGCGTGGACATCATCGATGTCACGCAAGGAATGCCGTTGCGGACCTGGACGTTGCGGGCACCCCAGCTCGCAACCGGGACTAATCCGTTAGAGGCGCATCTGGTCGGCTTCCGCGGCATCGGTAACACGATGAGCGGCAGGTCGGGTGGCGGGCCGATCGAGCCGGGCGTCGTGCTGCGCCTGCCCGACGGCAGGAAGCGTTGTTTCGTGCGGGGCAGCTTCGGTGAAGAAGACAAGAAGTACATCATGGACTTGTACCTCAAGGAGATGAATCGCATCAAGGCCGGCCTCGACAAAACCAAGCGCGTCAAGCCGTCCAACGCCGACCTCCGCTGGCCTAACAACGCCAAGCCGGGCGATCCCGGCACGATGCAGGTCGAGTCCGAACACTTCATCTGGGTGTCCGGCAGCCAGGGAGGTAGCGATGACGACCCGTGGGTCAACGCCAAGGAGCCGGATCGAGGGAAGTGGTATCGGGACGGCGCGGTGGAATGCGCGGAGTACTGGTGGGCGCTGCTCGAATATGCCGGCAATCTCATGTTTTACTGGGACCGCAAGGATAAGTTGAAGGACGAAATCACCGTGGCCGGCACCAAGCGCGACGGCCACGAAGTCATCGCGGGTTATGCTGGCGGCGGCTACGGCGGTTGTATCCTGAAGGGTGCGGGCGGCGGCCCGTGGGCATCCGGACTGTGGCATGAGTGGGGCCACGGCTCGTTGTTGAACAGGGTGCGACTCGGCGGCGGCGAGGCCCAGGCGGACGCGCACCAGTGCCTTGCCGATCCAAGCTCGCTCAAGGGCAACGCTCATATCCGCGCACCCTGGCGCAATCTTTTTTTCGGGGGGGGTGGATACGGACACACGATCTTCTACATCATCACGGGCGACGACCCCAACTGGGGGTACGCATGGTTCACCTGCCTGCCTTATGGCGCGGATGAATGGAGCGTGCTGCAGACCGTGGCACGCGTCGGCGAACAACGCGGGTTGTTCAAAAACGGCATCCGCGGAGTGGGCGATATGGTCGGTGAATACGGCGCGCGCCTGGCAACCTTCGACTGCGAACTCGAGGACCTCCTGACCAGCCACTACTTCGCCCCCGCACACAACTGGCTCGAAACGGTTGACGGCGCAAAAGGTATCTATCGGATTCCGTGGGAGGATGCGCCGGAGCCGTTCGGCCTCAATATTGTGCGGTTGGTGCCTGGCGATGGTGCCGGGAAATTCACGGTGGATTTCATGGGCGTGCACGATCCGGATTATTTCAGTGACTGGCGTGCGTGCATCGTCGCCGTTGGCCACGACGGCAAGCGCCGTTACTCGCCGATGTGGAACAAGGGCGCGATGACGATGGCGTGTCAGCCCGGCGACAGAGCCTACTGGTTGACCGTGACCGCAACGCCCACGGCACTATATACCGGCAACTCGGGACAGAACCTTTACACCGGGCGCCACACATACCGCTACCCGTGGTCGGTGCAACTGTCCGGGGCCCGGCCCGGCCCGCCGCACGATACCCGCGCGGATCCGGCAGAGACTGATCTCATGAAAAAGGGCAAACGCCATCCTAACGGCGGCGGCTGGGTGGCCGACAGCGCGAAGGTGGCGGCCACCGCCTATATCGGGCCCGCCGCGAGGGTGCTCGGCAACGCGCAAGTGCTGGATCATGCGATAGTCGAGGATTACGCGGTCGTGACTGGCGACGCGCTGGTAGCGGATCACGCGCGGGTCAGTGGCGGGGCCATGTTAGATAAGCGTGCCAAGGTGATTGGCTATGCGCGCACATGGGCTGCGCTCGGCGGCTCGGATGTGGCGGACATCGTTCCCAAGCGGCCGGGTGCCGAGAAACTTCATGAGTACGCATTATGGGCGAATTATGCCATGGATCGCCCCGAGAACACGCTGCTGGAGGATTGGTATAGGTTCCCGCACAACGCCGGCATACATTCGGGGCCGAATCTGAATGGCTATCTCTACGGTCAGCCGGCGTTCGTGGTGGACGGCGATCATCGCGGATTCCGCTTCGATGGCAAAACCCAGTTCGGCGAGCTGTGCCCGCGCCTGGCGGATCTCGGAGCGATCACCATCGACATCATCGTCAAGTGCGAGGGCCTGGCAGCGCAGACGATCTTCGATTTCGGTAGTTCCACCACGAACTGCTGCGTGTTGAAAACCGCGCGGAATGGCCTGCCCGGGTTGGTGGCCACGGTGGACGGCAAGACCGTTGTCGCGCTGATCGCCCCAAAACCGCTGCCGCAGAACGAGTGGCTCCGCCTGCGTGTCGAGATCGACGGCATCAAGGCGGCGCTCTGGCTCAATGGCAACAAGATCGCGGAGATGCCATCCAACTTCCGGCCGTGCGACGTCTTTCCAGGCGGCAAGGAAAAGCGTAACTTCCTGGCGGCCTCGCGCGACGGCTCGGGCCACTTCAAGGGCATCATCGACCGGGTCGTGGTCTATCATGCCGTGCACAACGATTTTTCCAAGGTGCCCGAACCCCTCCGCGACGCGCCCATCCGCCCCACCGCCGAAGTGGCCGAGACCTTCGAAAAGACGCTCGGCAATGTCGCGGAGAGAAACAAGCAAATACAAGCCGGTGTGCAGAAGATGACCGAGCCCTACAACAAACTCAAGGAGCGGCAGGACGCCCGCATCAAGGAGTTGTTAGACAGGGATCCGGCATATCTGGCCGCAATTGCGGAACTTGAGAGGGTCAAGAAGGATTCGAAAGGGGCGGCGGACATGGCTCTCAAGGTTGGGGCTGCCGAGAAGGCGTTGGGGGATGCGAGTGACAAGGCGCTGGCTCCCTACCTGCCCGAGAAGCTCTGGACCGGAGGCTTTGCCTACGCGGGGTTCAGAGGCTACTACAACACCCCCTATCGCCTATACATTGCGGATCATGTCCAGACTTTGGTCAGCGGCGGGCCGATGCGCGAGGATCCCGGGTCTTTGAAGGGATTGGCGGAGGTTGCTGCCAGCAATAAGGGCTGGAGCACAAGCATCGACTGGGACTGGCGCATGCGCCAGGAGGTCGATGGCACGATCAAGGATTTGCCACTGCTGGAAAAGTGGCTTATTAAAGCACGCGGCCCGGTGGTGACGGAGAAATCGGCCCGGATCAAGTGAACCTGAAATGTCGCAATACAAGAAATAGCACAATAAAACAAACACTGGAAACCAACACACCATGAAATCGTTCCTCCTTCTATCACTGACGTGTCTGCCGTGTTGCCTGGGATTCGCCCAGACAACGGCGGAACCATCCGCCGCACGCGACCGTATCGAACCGGTCCGCCTATCGACCATTGAACTCGGCGGCTTCTGGAAACAGCAGAACAAGCGGCTAACAGAACAATGGCTGCCACATTGCATCCGGCAGATGGAAAAGGGTGGCAAAGGCCAGGAGTTGCTCAATCTGGTGGCTCTGGGCCGGGTGGAGCGGGGCGAACCGGTCGATTGGAAATACACCGGCGCGCCGTGGAGCGATGCCTACGTTTACAACACGGTGGAGGCCATCTGCCTCGCGCTGGCGGTCAAGCCGGATGGCGATGCCGATCTCACCGGCGCACAAACGCAGCTCCGCGCCAAACTCGACGAGTGGATTCCGATCATTCTCGCCGCACAGGCCAAGGACGGTTACATCCACTCCTTCCATGTGATCAACAAGCGCCCGCGCTACAGCAATGTCGGCTGGCATGAATTCTATGTGATGGGTTACTTCCTCGAAATGGGAGTGGCCCACTACCGGATGACCGACGGCAAAGACCGGCGGCTTTACGATGCGGCGGTCCGCTGCGGCGACCACCTGTGCGCCACCTTCGGTCCGCCGCCGCTGCGGACCTGGCGCAACGGCCATCCGGGAATGGAATATGCGCTCTGCCGTTTGGGTCGCCTGGTCAACGAGGTGGCAGGCACGGGCAAGGGCGATAAGTATATCCAACTCGCCAAACATTTCCTCGAACACCAGCACGAGGGCGATAAACCAACCCCCTACAATCAGTCGGACAAACCAGTGCTCGAGTTGAGCGAGGCGGCGGGCCACGCGGTGCGCGCCACATATTTCTACACCGCCATGACCGACATCGCGCTGCACACCGGCAGTGCGCCTTACCAGCAGGCGGCCGACCGCCTGTGGGCGAACGCCATCCACAAGAAACACTATATCACCGGCGGCGTGGGGGCGTCCCACAAAGGCGAGGCGTTTGCCGGCGACTACGAGTTGCCTAACGACGGTTACTGCGAGTCATGTGCCGGCTGCGGCCTGAGCTTCTGGTCCGACCGCATGCACCGCTTGCATGCCGACGGCCATTACCGCGACGTCCAGGAGCGCGTGCTCTATAACAACCTGCTCGGATCCGTCGAACTGAGCGGCACTAATTTCTATTATCAAAATCCGTTGACATCTAACAAAGCCCGCTATCCGTGGCACGGGTGCCCGTGTTGCGTCGGCAACATCCCGCGCGCGCTCATCGCGATCAAGGACATGATCTATTCGGTCAACCCGGCTCGCACCGAACTCTACCTCAGCCACTATGTGGACAGCGTGGCGGCGCTGCCCGAAGTCGGCGGCGCCCCGCTGCGCATCCGGCAGGCCACCCGCTACCCGTGGGACGGCGAAGTGACGGTGACGCTGCACCCGGCGCGGCCGGCCGGCTTCACCCTCAAACTGCGCATCCCCAACCGCACGGAAAGCGCATTGTATTCCGCCACCCCCGATCTGGCCGGACGCTTCACGGTGCGCGTGAACGGCAAGCCGCAAACGCCCAAGATCGAGCGCGGCTACATCGCGCTGCAAGGCGAATGGAAGGATGGCGACCGGGTGGAATTGTCATTGCCAATGGAGGTGCAACGCGTTCATTGCGACCAGCAGGTGCTCACCAATCGCGGACGTGTGGCCCTCCAACGCGGGCCGCTCGCCTACAATGTCGAGGACGTGGATCACCCGCAAACAGCCGCC
>JAPLUJ010000518.1 GCA_026397695.1 Verrucomicrobiota bacterium
GACTCGCGCTCCAGCGGTGTGTTGCTGCGGGTTCGAGGTTGAATTTTGGATTTGGAATTTTCCGCTATGGCGTCATTCAGCGACCTTCTATCAGCCGAGACGATGCGGCGGCTCGATCACCTCGCGCTCGGCTCGCGCTGGACGGCGGAGGGCGGGCGCGCCGGGCGCCATTCGAGCGTGCTCAAAGGCGCGAGTGTCGAGTTCCGCGACCACCGCGACTATGTCCAGGGTGACAGCCTGCGGCACCTCGACTGGAAGTTGTTCGGTCGCAGCGAGCGCTATTTCATCAAACAGTATCAGGAGGAAACCAGCCTGCGTGTCCACTTGGTGTTAGACGCCTCGGCATCGATGGCGTTCCGGCATTCAGGTCACGCCACCAAGTTTGCATTCGCCCGCGAGCTCGCGGCGGCAACGGCATATCTGGCACACCACCAGCAGGATTCGGTCGGCCTGGTCATTTATGACGACCAGGTCCGCCACTGGCTGCCGACCAAATGTGGCAACCGCCATATCAAGCATTTCCTCGAAGTGCTCACCACCCATGAACCCGGCGGCCGCACCGACACCGGCAAGGCTCTCGAAGCATTGGCCGAAGGCATGGCGCGCCGCGGCCTGGTGTTGATGCTGTCCGATCTGTTAGACGCACCCGAAGCGGTGTTCCGCGCGCTGGCGCATTTCCGCCGTCGCGGCCACGACGTGGTGCTGGTGCAGGTGTTAGACCCGGCCGAACTCGACCTCCCCTTCGATGGCGTTTCGGATTTCATTGACATGGAAACCGGCGAACGCTTGGAGGCCGATGCCGCAATGATCCGTCGCGCCTACCGCGCGGCGCTCAACGCCGCCATCGACGGCTGCCGTGCCCGCTGCGGTGCCCTGCGCGTTGATTTCCGCATTGCCACCACTGATCGCACCCCGTCGGATTTCCTCAACGAATTGTTAGCCGAGCGCAAGCGTCTGGGGGCATGATGTAGAACCATGGGTTTACTTTCACCATACTTGTTAGCCTTTACCGCCGCGCTGGCGGTTCCGCTATGGTTGCACCTGCGGCGCAAGCGGCGGCAGACGCCGGTGGAGTTTCCCTCGTTGCGGTATTTGAAAATGGCGGCGGCGCGGATGAAACGCCAGGCACGCGTCGAGGACCTGTGGCTGCTAGTATTACGGATGTTGCTGGTGGCCTTGCTGGCGGCCGCGTTCGCCCGGCCGGTCGTGCGCTCGCGTGGCGGTTGGTTCGGCGTGGGACGCGCGGTGGAATCCGTGGTGGTGATCGATGCCACAGCCAGCATGGGCTGGCGCGGCGATGCCGGATCCCGGCTCGATGCCGCCAAACGCCTGGCCCGCGAATGGATCGATGGTCTCGATCACTCGGATGCGGTGGCGCTGTGGGTCCTAACAGACAGGCTGGAGCAACCGGTGCCGGTTCCCATTACCGATCGCAGTCAGGTGCTGCGCAAACTCGATGCGCTGGGTGGTTCGGAATGCGCGGCGGATTTGGCGTTGGTTTTCAATGCGGCCCGCGAGTGGGCGGATACCCGTGGCATGGGCCGCAAGGAACTGGTGGTCATCACCGACAACCAACCCGCCGCCTGGGACTGGCCCGCCGAGGGATTCTTCCGGCGGGCATGGAACCGCGGCGGCGTGGGGCTGGTGGTGCTGGCACCTGATAGCGTGCGGGCATCTAACATAAGTGTGGCGGCGGAATGGGACGGGCAGTCGGTGCGCGCAGGGGCGTTGCTCACCGGTGCGGCGCGGTTGGTGAACCACGGCGACGCGGCGGTGAATGATCTGTTGGAATGCCGGATCGGTGGTCAGGTGCTGTTGCGCAAGCCGGTGGAGATTGCCGCTGGCGGATCGTTGGACGTGCCATTGTCACTGCCCGTGCCGGCCATGGACGGGCCGGTCCTAACAGGCGAGCTGGCGCTGGCGGGTGACGCGCTGACTTGTGACGACCGCTGGTGTTTTGCCTTGCCCGTGCGCCGTGCTTTGAATGCGCTGGTGGTGGATCGCAGTGGCGGCATGGGCGGTGCTATGCGGGCGTCGTTTTTTCTAACACGCGCGTTGACGGCAGGGGGTGCGGGCAAGGCGCTGGCAATCGAATCCGATGCCTGGAGCCAACAAAAAACCACGGACCTCGATGCACTTTGGTTCACCGGCGGGGCGGTCACGGGCGCGGGCACGTGGTCGAAGGCGATGGACTTCGCGGATACGGGTGGCACGGTGGTGGTCACCGGCGATTCGCAGCCGGATCCCCTGCCCGCGGATTGGCCGGTCACCGCGGGAGCAGAAACAGCTTTGCCTGTGGGGCGCA
>JAPLUJ010000108.1 GCA_026397695.1 Verrucomicrobiota bacterium
CTCGGATCTGGGAGAAAAGTTTGAATACATCACCACCAATCCGCAACGATCCGGGCTGACCGACGAGGGTTCCTATCCATATGTTTGGTCGCGCGGGTGGAGTGAAACTTCGATGGAACAACTGCGCGGCGATGCCGCGAAGGTTCTTATTCTTCCGCAGGATGCGGAAGAATGCACGCTGGAAGCGTGCGCTACCCAACAACTCTCCGGCGACCTCGCGTTCGAACTCTATGACACTTTCGGCTTTCCAATAGACCTAACAGATCTGCTGTGCACCGAGCGCGGCCTCACGGTGGACATGCCGCGCTTCGAGAAGCTGATGGAACTCCAACGCGAGCGTGCCCGCGCCGCCCAAAAGACCACCGTGGTCCGCGCCCTGGACATTTCCACGGAAGCCGCCACCGAGTTCCTCGGATTTGAGTTGGATGAAGTGGCAGCCACTGTTGTGGAAATCCACCCGCAGGAAGACGCGCTGTTTGTCATCACCGATAAAACCGTCTTTTACGCCGAAATGGGCGGCCAGGCCGGCGATACCGGCACACTTGTCATCCATGGATCCGAACTCCCCATCACCGGTACCCAACAGATCGGCAAAGCCCGCGCGCTTGTCATATCCCAAATTTCAAATGCCAAATTGCCAATCGCCCCGGGTGACAAGGTCGTCCTGCGGTTAGACCCCGCCCGCCGTCGCCCGATTGAAGCCCACCACACCGCCACCCACCTGCTGCATTGGGCGCTGCACGAAGTCGTCTCCCGGGACGCCGCGCAGCAAGGTTCATCCGTCGATGAAGCCCGCTTGCGCTTCGACTTCAACAGCGCCGCCGTCACGCCCGGACAACTCGCCGCGATGGAAGAAATGGTCAACTCCTCGATCAAGTCCGACCATGCCGTTAGCTGGACCGAAGTCCAGCATGCTTCTATCAAAAACCGCGCCGATATCATGCAGTTCTTCGGTGACAAATACGGCGACACCGTGCGCGTCGTCCAAATCGGCGGCCAACCTAACAAAATGAACGGCTACTCGATGGAACTGTGCGGCGGCACCCACGTCCGCCACACCGGCCAAATCGGGCTTTTCAAAATCAAATCCGAAGGTGCCATCGCTGCCGGTGTCCGCCGCATCGAAGCGGTCTGCGGGGATGCCGCATGGGCATATCTCAACGAACTGGTCGAGAAGTGGGACCACGATCTCAAAACCACCACCGCCAAGCTCAAGGCCGCCAACGAAAAACTAACAGACCTCGGCGAACCTCCGGTCACCGTGCACGAGTTTCCCCACATCATGGGCGCCATGCTTGTCGAGCGGGCGGATATTTCCCAGATCAACGCCACCTTCGCCCACGGCCAACGCACGCTGGATGAAACCAAAGAAGCCGCCATCGAAGCCGAGAAACGTCTCAAAAAAATCCAGGCCTCCGCGGCCGCCAAGCTCGCCGACGAATCCCTAACCGACCTGATCGCCGCGGGCGAACCCATCATCGCCTCCTTCGAGGCCGATGCCTCGCTGCTCCAGGAACTCCAAAACGGCCTGCGCAAAAAGAACTTCGCCGGCCCCGCCCTGCTCATCGTCGATGACGGCGACAAAC
>JAPLUJ010000435.1 GCA_026397695.1 Verrucomicrobiota bacterium
ATCGTCGCTATTTTGCTAGATTGCCACGCTCTCATCGGGTTTCAGGTCCGCTATCATCGTAGTTTCGGCGCTTGATGATGACGACGCCGGAAGTTATCAGACGCCTTGGGGCTTTGTCCTCGTTCCTCTCGGACCATGCGGGGTGTCATTTTCTCCGCCGAAAATGAAGTTGACGAGCGCCCTTCGGGCGTGGCGTTGCCCCAAAGCCCGGGATTTTGTGAGGCATGGCAGAGGACTCAAAATGCCGCGCCCATGACGTTGCAGGGGGCAGTTTGGCATGCGGCCTGCGTCGAGGCCGCGCTACCTTCACGCAACACAATCCGACGCCCTCGACAATGACAACGGCTGGATCGCGACGAGGCTTGTGATGGGCCATCCTGGCTCTGTCAGCCGCTTGCTTGGTTCTTGCCGGGAATCCGGCGAGTTGGCATCCATCTTCAATCATCTGGCAAAGGCACTCGATGAAGCATCAAAGGAGAACCAAATGTGAACACGCGAGGCCTGGTTCCATCGCGTTCCTGCTGCACCGTGTCGGGCCAGAAGGGCCAGAACTCGCGCACCACCGTGGCGATTGAGCACCTCTGGCGGCATTCAGGAACAGGATGCTGCCTGCGAAGTTGCGCTTGAACTGACGAATCTTCCGACATCCCGTCTGGACAAAACAAGGATGCCTCGTAGCATCGCTCCTACCAGCACACCATGGAATCCACCCTCGTCCACACCCAGCAGCTTCCACCCGATGACGTCGCCGCCATCGATGAACTCGGCAAAACCTATCAGGAATTTCGCGCCGAGCTCGGGAAAATCATCATTGGTCAGGATCAAGTCATCGAACGGCTGGCGATTTGTTTGTTTGCCCGCGGTCACGCCCTGCTGATGGGGGTTCCCGGTCTGGCCAAGACCTTGCTGGTGTCCTCGGTGGCCCAAACCTTCGATCTTTCCTTCAACCGCATCCAGTTCACCCCCGATCTCATGCCGGCCGACATCACCGGCACCGACATCATCCAGGAATCCGGCGTGGGCGGCCGGCGCCAGTTCGAATTCATCAAGGGTCCGGTGTTTGCCAACATCGTGCTGGCCGATGAAATCAACCGCGCCCCGGCCAAGACCCAGTCCGCGATGTTAGAGGCCATGCAGGAAAACAAGGTCACGGTTCTCGGCCATACCTACACGCTCCACCCCCCATTTTTCGTGCTCGCCACCCAGAACCCGATCGAGCAAGAAGGCACCTATCCACTGCCCGAAGCCCAACTCGACCGCTTCATGTTCCTCATCGAAGTCGACTATCCGTCCGCAGAGGAAGAAAAACGCATCGCCCGCGAAACCACCGGCTCCGCCAGTCAAGCCCTCAACCACCTGCTCGACGGCCAAAAGGTCATCGCCTTCCAACAGTTAGTGCGCCGCGTCCCGGTTCCCGAGCATCTTTATGAATACGCCGTGAAGCTGGTGCGCATGACCCGCCCCGGCCAACCGGAGTCACCGCAGTGGATCAAGGACACCGTCGGCTGGGGTGCCGGTCCGCGGGCTGTCCAATACCTCATCCTCGGCGCGAAATCCCGCGCCGCCCTGCGCGGTGCCTACATGGCCTCGCTCGAAGACCTCGAAGCCGTCGCATCCTCCGTGCTCGTCCACCGCGTCATCACCAACTTCTCCGCCGAATCCCAAGGCATGACCTCCAAAAAAATCGTCGAAAGGCTCATTCAGGAAATGCGCGATTGAGAGACCAGAGACCAGAGACCAGAAATAGAGAAGAAGATGAGATCACATAACTTTGAAAATCTTGATGTCTGGAAGCGCGGATGCCGCTTGGCGGTCAACGTATGCGTTGCGTCGCACGCGTCAAAAGAGTTCGCGTTGAAAGACCAGATTGTCAGATCGTCGATTTCCATTCCTTCAAACATCGCCGAAGGTGCGGAGCGATCCTCCGACGCCGATTTCTCCCGTTTCCTCGGTTACAGCAAGGGTTCATGCGGCGAGCTGCGCACCCAACTCATGATTCACCACGAGGTTTGTCGCGAACTGGGCATCCAACCATTTGAAGGAACCTCCGAAATGGTCGAAGAAACTCGCGAGATTTCCAAGATGCTGGGAGCGTTCATCGAAAAACTTGCCTCAACAACCTAACCATCGCTCCAACCAATCAGACTCCTGATCTCTTCCTTCTTTTCTCTCTTTTCTCTGGTCTCTGGTCTCTGGTTTCTCAAATGCACTCTTTTCTCGACAACGCCCTGCTTTCCCGCCTCGCCGCGCTGCCCATCGAGTCGCGCGTGCCGATGTTAGGCAACGTCGTCGGCAAACACCGCTCGCCCCACCGCGGCTCGTCCGTCGAATTCGCCGAATACCGGAAATATGTGCCGGGCGACGATACCCGCCGCCTCGATTGGAAGGCGTTCGCCCGCTCGGATCGCTTCTTCATCAAGGAATTCGAGGCCGATACCAACCTCCGCGCCTACTTCGTCGTCGATGCCTCAGGCTCCATGAAATTCACCGGCAAGGGCGAGGCAAAAATCCAATTCGCCCGCCGCATCGCCGCATCGCTCGCCTACCTGCTCGTCAACCAGGGCGACGCCGCAGGGCTTTCCATCTGCACCGACAAACTCCATCTTGAAGTGCCGCCGAGTCGCCGTGCCGCCCACCTCGAACGGTTCTTCGCAACCCTCGGCAAACTCGAACCCGCCGGCGCAACCGGACTGATAGACGCGCTCCACACCATCGCGGAAAAAATCGGCCGGCGCGCGTTTGTCGTGATTCTATCGGATTTGTTCACGGACCCGGCGGTCTTCGGCGACGTGCTCCAACACCTCCGCTACCGCAAGCACGACATCTCGGTGTTCCACCTGATGGATCCGCAGGAAATCGCCTTCGAGTTCGAGCGCCCGCACCGCTTCGTGGACCTCGAGGACGGCACTTCCCTCGTCGCCGAACCCAACCTCATCGCCGACGAATACAAAACCGCGCTGCGTGACTTCCTCACCGCGGTGCGCGCCAAATGCCACGACGCCTCCGCCGACTATCAACTCGTCACCACCGATACACCCCTGGAACCACTCCTGCGCGAATTTCTGACCGCGCGATTGCCAAAGTCGAAGCACTAATGAGGCTCCGCCTCAGACCCCAGAATCCAGAGACCAGAAATCAGACTGAAAACTTGACCTAACTACAACATATTTGCGCCTTCCAGGATTCTGGGATTAAAGCACATCCTTAAGCTAATGGTTTGCATTCCAGCCCTTCGCCTCCATGATCAAAAAACTTACGATCAAAAATTTCAAGTCGGTTGAAAATCAGACCTACGAGTTCTCGGATTTTGACTTGCTGGTTGGCACCAATAACTCGGGCAAAAGCACGATTTTACAGGCGGTCGCCATCTGGGGTTTCTGTGTTGAAGTCTTTCGTCAATCGGAGCGCAGCGGGACGACAGGCACCCGTGTATTACTTCCGAACTTCACCGCGCTTCCCCTTCCTGAGTTTAACCTGCTCTGGCATGAACGCACCGAACGAAAAGGCATCAAGACCGAAAAAGATGGTAAAACCGTCAATGCCACCGAACGAATTGAAATCGAAATCAGCGTGGAGTGGGATGACCACAACGAAATCCGCAGAGAATTCGCGGTCAATCTCAGATATGAGACACCACAGTCGGTTTATGCCATTCCCAAGCCAAGCTGGGAAGCATTTCGAGCGCTCGAGCAGGCTGACCAACTTCTAAAGGTGGTGTATGTCCCCCCATTTTCAGGGTTGGAGACATCGGAAAAATGGCAGGATACCGGAGTGATCCGTGAGGAAGTGGGGAAAGCCCAGCCCGGACGGGTGCTGCGCAATCTTCTGCTCCGCGTGTGGAAGCATCAAGAGACCAATGGCCAGACGACGGACCAGTCCCATCCCGTAAACCTCACTGATTGGAGGGAACTCACCAACGTGGTTTCACGTTGGTTCAAGGTGGACTTGTCCGAGCCTCAATACCCCGATGGTGCCACTCGCATTATTTGCGAATACAAGCAGGCGTCCAGACATGGTGCGGAAGCCCCCCCATCAAAGACCAAGGGGAAATCCAATCCATTGCGAAAATATGATCTCATCAGCGGCGGCAGCGGATTCCAACAAACGTTGATTCTCTTGGCATTTTTCTATGGCTTCCAGCCAGATGTCATCCTCATGGATGAACCGGATGCCCACCTCCACGTATCCCTGCAAAAAGAGGTTCTCGAATATTTTCAGAAAATGGGGAGCGAAAGAAGAGTTCAGTTCATTGTGGCCACCCACTCACGGGATTTCATCAATCAAGTGACACCCAACCAAATCCTTTCACTTCAAGATGGACGGCCCAGCAGACTGAGTTTAAGTTACGAGGTGCATGACGCCCTTGACCAACTCGGGGCGCTTGATAATACCCAACTCGGCACTCTGTCGGCATTCAGGCGCTTGCTTCTCGTCGAAAATGAAAGTGACTGGAAACTACTATCCATCTTCCTAACCACAATCCTTGGGCCGGACATCGCCAGCCGTGTGCAGCGTCGGCTCGCTGTTTGTTATGCTCATGGGAGCGTTTGGAAATATGATGTTGAAAACCTGCGAGTTCAACTCCACAGGATGCTCAAACTACAAGGCGACACACTGAAAATCCTTGCCATTTCGGATCGTGATTATTACCCGGACCCCCGCGAGTTCAACCGGAAAAAAACCAAGGACCATGTGCAATTCCATATGTGGGAACGCGTGGAAATCGAGAATTACCTCTTGGTTCCCGACGCGGCCGTCCGCCTCCTACGACAAGGGACCTCCTCACTGGATCTGCAGGAACCCGCCATCCGGAAGGAGTTCGAGCGGCTTCTTCATGCGAAGGAAGGGAAAGATTCCGCACATGACAAGGCGATCAAGACACACACCGAATTTTCTCGGAAAAACAGCCTTGGCTGGGACCCATCCACTTGCTCGCAAAAAGCCCGGGCCATGATCGAATCATCATGGTCCGATGGGACCGTATTTGCCGACGCCAAGGAATTCGTCCTGCCCGGCATCAAACGCTGGCTGCAGAACTCCGGCCTCCCCGAGTTCGCCGATCAAAAATTGGCGCGTGAAATCAAGCGCGAGGAATTACCCCGTGAATTGCACGATGTTTGCCTACGCCTTGCCATCTTCACCGGAGCCTCGGACAATCCTGAAGCATGAGCCACAAACAAAAACTCGAACTCACCTGGATCGGCAAGGACCAGCGCCCTCGGCTGGAACCGCGCATCCTCATCGAGGAGCCAGACAAGTCCTACCACCGCTCACACCGCAACCGTAGGCGGGAAACCTCGGACCTACCTACTTATCCCGGACAGCGCCATCGCACCTAACATGACACTCGTGGGTTTGGCGCTGAAATACTCCACATGGCCGACGAACTCGCCCGCACACCATATAAAGGTTGTTCTCTCTGCCTCTTCGTATAGAATCTAGTGCTTCCACTCTCGTGCTGTTCCTCTCCCCAATGTTCCTCTGGTTTCTGGCCGCCGCAAGCGTGCCGGTGCTGATTCATTTGATCAACCGGCGGCGCCACAAGACGCTCCAGTGGGCGGCCATGCAATTCCTGCTCAAGGCGGCACGCCAATCCCGAGGCAAGAAAAAACTCCGCCACATCCTCATCCTCACCTGCCGCGCCCTCGGCATCGCCGCGCTCGCCATGGCCGCCGCTCGCCCCATCGTTTCCGGCCTTATCGGCTGGGGCGGCGGCTCGATCGATACCGTGGTGCTGTTGTTAGATCGCTCCGCCTCCATGGAAATCAAACCCGGCGATGGCCTCGATACCCGCCGCCAAATCATCATCAAAAAAGTCCGCGATGCCATGGCCGATCTGGGTGCCGCGCGATTCGTGCTCATCGACAGCGCCTCTAACAACCCACAGGAGATCCCAACTCCCGAAATCCTCGCGGAACTTGCCGCCACCGCCGCCACCGACACCGCGGCGGATTTCCCCGCCATGCTCACCCGCGCGGCGGATTTTCTAACTGATTACTCGGGCCGCACCGAAGTCTGGCTGGCCTCCGATCTCCAAGCATCCAACTGGCATCCCGAGGATGACGACCGCTGGGCGGCTACCCGCGCGACCCTTGCCGCCCTGCCGAAAACCCCCGCCGTGCGCGTGCTCTCCATCACCGGTCCCACCGCCACCAACTCATCCGTTAGACTGCTGAGTGGCCGGCGTACCGGCGATGAACTGCTGATCGATCTGGAAGTCGTGCGGGCCGGTGATGCCCGGGGTTCCGCGACCCTCCCACTCACCACCCACCTCAACGGTGCGCGCTCCAACGAAACCCTCACGCTGCCCGGTCAGTCGCTGCGGTTTCAAAAACGCGTCGCCCTCCCCGCCGGCAGCGACAGCGGCTATGGCTGGCTGTCTATCCCTGTCGATGGCAATGCCCGTGACAACTCCGCCTTCTTCGCCTATGGCCCGGCCCGGCCCGCCAAATCCCTGGTCGTTGCAGTTCCCGGGGAAAACGCGGACTATCTGGAACTCGCCGCAGCTCCGCCTGGACTCGACTCATTGCGCACCCAGCGTGTCGATCCCGAACAAGCCGCCAACGCCATCACTGCGGATCTTGCCGCCATCCTCTGGGCGGCACCACTGCCCACCGGAGCCACCGCGGGAAAGATCCAGCAATTTCTAACATCCGGCGGGCAGGTGCTGTTCCTGGCACCCGGCGGCCCATCTAACATCACCTTCAACGATCTCAAGTGGTCCGATCCATCCGAGCCACCTGTAGGGAAATTCTTTATTCTCAAGGATTGGAACCACAGTGACGGTCCACTGCGTGACGGCATCGAAGGCACACCCGTCTCCGCCCATCGCCTCAAGGCCATCCGCCGCCAGATTCCCCTTGGAACCGCCATTCCGTTAGCCCGCTGGGAGGACGGTGAACCTGCCATCACCCGCCGCGTCGTCGATCGCGGCACCGCTTGGTTTCTCGGGTCCATTGCGGATTATACCTGGTCCAATCTCGGTGACGCCGATGTTCTGCTCCCCGCTGTCCAGCGCATCATTGCTGCCGGCGCCGAACGCTTCGACACTTCTTATCTCGCCACCGTGGGCTCCGACACCGCCCGCATCCTGCCCGGCGAAACCCGCACCCGCCTCGACGACCAGGACACTCCTGACCCCGCGAACGCCGAGCATCTGGCAGGCGTGTTCCGCTTTGGTGACCGACTGCTCGCCGTGAACCGCCCGCCTCAGGAAGACGCACCGGAAATCCTCACCCGCGAAGCTCTCGATGCGGTCCTCGCGGGCACCCACTACACCTTGCTCGACCAAGCCGGCCAAGCCAACGATCCGTCTCTGGCCCGCGACGTCTGGCGGGCCTTCTTCGTCGCCGTGCTGTTCTTCTTCATTGCCGAAGCCCTCCTCTGCCTGCCCAATAAACAAGCTCCAAACCTTAAATCCGAAATTCCAAACTCCAAGCCAGCATCGCTCTAGCATACTCTTCATCCATCTTCGCTTATCATTGAATGCTTCTCATCTTCCGCTTGTCTCTTCGTTGGGAATTTAATGCTTAGAATTTAATGCTTATACTATCCCCCACTCCCGTCACCCTCTGGATCGGTATCATCGCCCTGATCCTCATCGGAACCTTGTCCGTGCTCACTTGGAGACGCAGTCCTCACCGCGGACTCACGGCGGTCCTGGAAATCCTGCGCCTGATCGCCGCCCTCGCGGTGGTCCTCCTTCTCTGGCAGCCCGAATGGCGCACCATTGTCACCCCGGACACCCAACCGAAAATCGTCATCCTCTGGGATGACTCGAACTCGATGACCACCATCGACGCTCCGCTGCCACCGGCCCTATCAGACAAGGCGGACGTCGTTTCGCGTGCGGCATGGGTGCATAAAGCCCTCGCCTCCGATCTTTGGAAACCCCTCGAAGCCAACGGTGCCAATGAC
>JAPLUJ010000612.1 GCA_026397695.1 Verrucomicrobiota bacterium
AGATTGAGACCGGCATAATACATGGAATTTCCGCCGCCGGTGAAGGTGATCATCGCACAGATCCCGATCATCGGCAGGACGGCTGCCAAAAACGAGGCGAAGTAGCACGTTCTGGGTCCGGGAGTCTCGCCAATGAAGAAGTAAATGCTGCCTAACAACAACGCGCAGGCCACCCGGATGAGCAGGAAGACCCACGCGTGTTCGGGAAAGACGATCCAGTCGAGCGCGCTGCCGACCAACATGAAGATAGCCCCCAAGGCCAAAGCACGCTTCACATTGGCCACCGCCACATGATCTTCATAAAGACGGAATGCCTGCAACAATGCCGGATCTTCAGTCCGTGCGTTGAACGGGATTTCAGCCATTTGCAAGTTCGATTTCCAGAAACAGGTTCACCTCCGTTGCATCCGCCAGGATACGGGTGTTTTTGATGAGTGCGTTTTCCGGAACCAAATCCTCCATTTCCTTCCGCCCGCGATAGATCAGGTTCCATTCCATCAGATACTCCATCCAGGCCTTGCTGGGATTGGCATCGGAGACGTTGGTAACGATGATCAGCCCACCCGGCTTGGCCATGCTACAGAACAACTCGACAAGGCGCTTGCAGACCCGCTGCGAAAGGTAATCGAACAAGCCCGCGCAATAGACGATGTCATATCCGGAGAACTCGTCGTAACCACTCTGGGTTGCGGCACGGAGCAGTTGATGGACCGAGCGTTGGAAGAAAGCGACCTTCGCTTCCGATCCGCCGTCTCGCCGCGCTCTATCAATCAGCTCGCGAGTGTAGTCGAGCGTCTCCTCGTTGAAATCGAGAAGATCGATTTCCGCCAGATCACTTTCCTCGCATTCGCGCAGGAAGCGTTGGACTTCCATGGCGGGGCCACAGGCAAGGTTGCAGATGCGGGTTTTTCCCATGGGGGCACGGCGGGCGCACTCGACGCGGAGTTTATCCAGCAGGTAATCAATCCGGTTGCGGTGAGCAACCACCGGAGTGGTATTGAGCAGCGCGAAGTTCAGCATTTTGGCAAATGCGGAGGATCCCTCGTAGGGATTGCGCAACATCATGTTGACCATTTCATAGTCCCCCGCATAGCCGAGCGGCTTGGTGTAGGATCGGAAAAGGAACGGCGAGCACAGCAGGATGGGATGCAGTTGGCGGCGGGCAAAGGACTTGTGGACAGCGACTTCACTTTTCTCCAACTCGGCGACGACCTCCTCGAAATGTTGCATGGCCGGATGAATTTCGTCCAGCACGCGGGACTGCACACTTGCGAAAATCTCCTGTTCGATGTCTTCGCGGCGGCGGGTGACGGTGGTGCGGATGCCAACGTCCACTGCGGTCAGCCAGTGTTGGACGCCAATCAGCATGCTTGCCATGCTGGAAACCACCAGCTTGAAGGGAGTCTGCACCTGGTTGGCGGATTTCCACTCGCTCATGAAGTTGACAAACTGGCTGGCCAGATCCCCGCCGTCCTGGCCCGCTACGGCGTTCAGGCCTGCCACGCTCGCGTGGAAATCAAGTTCCATCCAACCTTCATCAAGCATCGCCTCGCACACCAGCACGATGCCGGTGTGGAGCAGGTTGCTGATCACCGCCTTGCCGTGATATACCAGCCGCCGCGACGCCATGATCCGGAAATCCGCCAACACCTCGGACAACTGCAGGATGCTGTAGGGATTATAGACCTCGAAGACGACGGAATACCGGTTGATTCGAAGCAGGTTTGCTGTCAGTTGCGTGCCTTGGCTGTTCCGGCAGGTAATGACGCTTTGGGATGAATTGCTTGTTAAATCCATATCCGTGGATCGATGGGAGTTGGAGTTTGAGAGCGGTGGATGACGAGGTGCGTTACCACGCCGTCCTCGTCTTTATCGATGATCATGCATGGAGGATTCACCCGACGACTGGTCTAACGGGATCATGGCGGGTGGGCGGATTCATGGATGACGTATAGGAAAGACAATCTCAAATCGGGTGCCGGTGCCAGTCCCGATTTCCAATGCCCCTCCCAACTGGCGGGCCAAGCCGGAGGCCACTTGCAAGCCCATCGACGCGTCATCTTCCAAAGAAAAACCCGGAGGCAGGCCCACGCCGCTGTCGGCCACGCACAGGCGCACCATTCGGCCATCGGCGGCGGGTTGCAGCGTGACGCGCAGTTCGCCGCTGCGGCCCTCTGGAAAAGCGTGCTTGAGCGCGTTGGAGACGAGTTCATTGGCGAGCATGCCGCAGGGGACGGCCTGTTCGGTTGCCAATTGGAGCGGGGCTAGATCCAGATGGAGCTGGAGGCTTTCCGGGGTGGTTGCCAAGAGATGGTACAACTGCTCGCAGAGACTCCTGAGGTAGTCGGCCATGTCGACGGCCTCCGGATTACTTGAGCAGTGCAGGTGATTGTGGATCAAAGCCATGGAGAGCACCCGGTTCTGCATCACCTGCAACAAGGCTCTGACCTTGGGGTCATCGCTGTGGCTCGCCTGCAGGAACAACAGGCTGCTCAAGATTTGCAGGTTGTTTTTCATGCGGTGGCGGTGCTCCTTGAGCAGCACATCCTTCTCGCGCAACGCGGTCCGCAGCGCCGTCTCGATCACCCCGCGTTCCAGAGCGTGGCGGACCGCGCGGGTCAGCAGGCTCGCGTTGCATTGTCCCGCGACAAGGAAGTCCTGCGCACCATCCCTTACTGCGGCCACAGCCAGCTCCGGGTCATCGGTGCCGGCCCATACGATGACCGGGATGTCCGGGGCCGCTTGCCGCAGGTGGTGTAAAGCGGACAGGCCTGCGCTGTCGGGCAAGTCGAGATCTAACAATATCAAATCGACGGGATGCTGTTCCAAGAAAGGAGCAACCTCGGATAGCCGCGTGACCGCTTCGAGGTGGAAGCTCACGGGCCCATTGCTAGGCAGCAATGCGCGGAGGTCATCGGCGTCGGCCGGGCTGTCTGTGACAACGAGGATGTGTGCTGATTTTTCGGTCATGGGTTCAGTTGTGATGCAGTGATGTTCGTTAGATACCCAACTTGAATTTCAGCGAGTTGAGGGTATTGCGCATGAGCATGGCGATGGTCATGGGGCCGACGCCGCCGGGCACGGGGGTGATGAAGCCGGCGATTTTCGCGGCTTCTTCGAAGTCCACATCGCCGCGCAGGATGGCCACGGTTTTGCCGGTGGTCGGGCTGAGGGTTTCCCCCACCCGGTTGACGCCCACATCGATGACGCAGGCACCCGGTTTGATCCATTCCGGTTTGACCAGGCCGGGCACGCCGGCGGCGACGATGAGGATATCGGCGCGCTGGCAATGGGCTGCCAGATTGCGAGTGGCGGTGTGCACGACGGTTACCGTGGCGTTGGCGCCGGGGCCTTTTTGCAGCAGCATGTTGGCGATCGGTTTGCCGACGATGTTGGAGCGGCCGACGACGACGACCTCCGCGCCGCGGGTTTCGACGCCGGAGCGCCGTATCATCTCCTGAATGCCGGCCGGGGTGCAGGGCGGGAATTTCACCGCGCTGCCGCCAATGACCAGACGACCGACATTGACCGGATGAAAGCCATCCACATCCTTGTCGGGATCAATGGAATTGAGCACCAACTTCTCATTGATATGGGGCGGCAAGGGCAGTTGCACGAGAATGCCGTGAATGGTCTCGTCCCGCCGGTATTGATCGAGCAGCGCTAACAACGCCGCTTCGGCAATATCCTCCGGCTGATTGTCCTGGATTTCCTTGAAACCCAGACTGTGCGCGGTTTTCACCTTGAGCGAAACATAGGACAGCGACGCGGGATTGCTGCCCACCAGGATGG
>JAPLUJ010000007.1 GCA_026397695.1 Verrucomicrobiota bacterium
GCGCTGCTGTTCTGGTATGTGCTGCGCATCCTCATGAGCTTGAGGCGGAATTGATTTGCCCGGAGGCGATCCTCAACGCCAGTTATGAAAGAATTACCTATCGGGAAAGCATTCATGCTGATTGAACCCGGCCCCGTCGTGCTCGTCACGACCGCGGTGGGGCGCAGGAGGAACATCATGACGATCTCATGGACGCTGGTGATGGACTTTACGCCCAAACTGGCGTTCGTGACGGGCGCGTGGAACCACTCCTTTCAGGCGCTCCTGAAAACCAGGGAATGCGTCATCGCCATACCTTCCGCCGACATGTCGGAAACGGTGGTGGGAATCGGAACCTGCTCGGGGTCCGACACCGACAAATTCCGGAAGTTCGGGCTGACTCCGGTGAAGGCCGCGGCGGTCAAGGCGCCGCTCATCGCCGAGTGCGTCGCCAACATCGAATGCCGCGTCATCGACCATGTGGCGAAGCACGACCTGTTCGTCCTTCAGGGAGTGCGGGCGTGGATTGATCCCGCCGGCCGGAAGCGCCGCACGTTCCATGCGGTCGGCGACGGCACGTTCGTGGCGGACGGCAGGAGATTCAATCATCGGGCGCTGATGGCCGGAAAACTTCCTCCCGGAGTATGAGGGAACAATCGATGCGTCACCATTGAAGATGCACATTGAAGATGCCCATACGGACCCGCCAACACTCCACAACCTCTAACCCATGAAATGGACCGCAATTCGCATCATCGTCGCGGTGGTCGCGATCTTGCTTCTGCTCAAAATGGCCGGCCGGATACCAGCCAAAGATGCGCTGGGTTATCTGAATAAAGGTGCTCTGGTGATTGACGTGCGAAGCTCCGGCGAGTTCAATGCTGGGCATCTGTCGACTGCGATCAACATCCCGCTGGATGAGATTGACACCGCCCTGCCGCGTCGGGTGAAAGACAAAAACCAAGTCTTATTGTTGCATTGCCAGAGTGGAATGCGCAGCGGAGTTGCAGTCAAAAAATTGAAGGGCATGGGCTACACGAACGTCTTCAATCTTGGTTCGTTTTCCCGAGCCAAGGAAATCGTTGGCACTGCGGATGGTGAATGATTTTGCGGACAATCCGGCGGACGAATCTATCATCTCCGGGGGTTTGAGCCGCAGGCCATAAGCTATTGAATTCTCCAGAAGGCACGCCTTCACGCCGGGGAGGGGACCACGCTCAAACCGCGTCTGCTATCAGCTTCTCAGACGAGCTTCGAGCCCGCGATGAGCGCCTTGAGTTCCTCCAGGGTTTTCTCGGCGACGTCCAGAGACTTCTTGGCACCGCCGAATTTCTTGTCGGGGAAGTAGCGGGTGAAGGTGGTGCCGGCCTTGCACAGGCTGAGACGCCAGCCTTCGAACGCGGATTTTTCGTAGTCGAAGCGGGTCAGGTTCTTTTTCGATTTCATGGGGGCCGCCGCTTGCTTGGGGGTTGTTGTTTTCATGGGGTGGTGGTTGTTATGGGGTGATTGGATCCGGACCAGCTTGCGCCTAATTGCTAGGAAATCCAGTTGTTTTTTCCGGTTGTTATCCGGATGGAGCCGTGAATGACCGGGATGTTTCCGGTCAGTTCGTCACAGGCTGCTAGTGTTCTGTCGCAGAAATGACTAGACACTCGATATTTCCCTTGCCATGATCCGGCATGGATCGAAAAAACAAGGG
>JAPLUJ010000038.1 GCA_026397695.1 Verrucomicrobiota bacterium
GGTGATCCGGTGCTCGCCGCCGACTGGAATCTCCTGCTGGAGGCCATCGAGGCACGCACCCCGCGATCCGGGACCGGACTTGAATTCATGTCGTCATCCGGCGGGTTCTGTTACTCCGCGCCAACACCACAGGGCGGGAATCCTCCCGGCCAACCACCGTTCTCGGTCATCGGCATTGCAAAGGACGGCGGCAACTATCTGGTCACGATCCGCGAGGGCTGGGTGATAGAGCGCAAGCCGAAGACAGGCGACACCCCGGTCGTGAAGTTCCACATGCCGAAATCGGGCGGCACTGCGCTTGATACGATTCCCCGTCCGCAGATCGCCATGGCCATCGGCGACACGCTCTGGTGCAAGTATGAGACCGATGCCATGGGTGGAATCACCGGCACGCCGGCAATGGTCGTGTCCGCCGGGGAACCAACCAGCACCCACTATCAGCCCGCGAATCCGGGAGCGTCCGGGCAAACCGGCACCTATCATGTCAAGCTCATCAAGCTGGAGGACGACGGAGGAATCCCGAAGGTGAGGGTCTATCAGCAAAGCGACATCGGGCACTTGGCGCAGTTGTGGACCGGCGAGAACATCGGCAGCTACGGGGAGGGGGTGTTCAAGAAGCATGACGACACGACCGGCAAATTCCAGTTCCGCAAGGTTCATGGAGCCGGGGGTGTGGAAGTGGCGTTGAACGGTGAATACATCGAAATTTCCCTGTCGTCCGGTGCCGGTCTGACCGGATATGTCCGTTATCAGAGGATCAGCACTTATGGCGACCCTGATCCATTTTACTATTTTTTCCACAAGTATGTGGGCGGCAGACTCACCGCCGTCTATGCGTCGTGGTCGTCCACCCCGCCCGAAGGCTACGGAGACCTGTTGCAGGAAGTCACGATGAACAACGGTGATTGAGCCGACCGGAGCATCGCGGTTGACACTGCCGAACGGGCGTGAAGTTATACGTTGACCTCGAATCGCTCGAATTGATCGAAGGCCCGGGATTCCGCAATCCGGTGACTTCACTGAGGTTCAAGCGCGGGGACGCGGCACTCCTGGAAGTGGCGTTCCTTGCCAACGGCACCACGCACCAGACCATCGGCGATTCCGGCACCCTCGAAATCCAGTTCGGCGTCAAGCCGCGCACCCGCTACGACGTCGGCTATCTGGCCCACACCGCCGTCTGGACGATGCCCGACCCGGAGGAGACAAGCCCGGTCTATCTATGTTCGCCCAGCTTCAACACGGAGGAACTCGACTCGGCTCTCGGCGTGGGATCATCCACCGGCACCGAGCTTTCCGAAATCACCCTGATGGGCGAGATCACCTGGCGCGAAGGCGCGGGGGCACCCACATCCACCCGCACGTTTTTCGTGGTCGTGGAAAACGACGTGAACCGTGGCACCGAGGGCGTGCCGACCGACGCCGAACCCGCGTATCCCGCGCCAGAGACTATCGCTCTCCGTTCCAACGAGAACTACACGGTGACGGTTAGGAACACGCTCAAAACCTTCAACGCCAACACCGCGACCATCGACCAGATCACCGGCATCATCGCCACCCTTCTAACCACCCTCAAATCCAAGAACGTCATCTGATGAAGCGAAACCTGTTATTGATTGCCTTCCTTGCGGCTATTGTGGCTACGCTTGCGGTGAATGCCGCCCGCCTGGGCACTCTGACCAGCGACTCCACGGTTTGGACCACCACCGAGGACATCGTGGCGCCGGGCGTCACCACTGGCGCCGGGTTTCCGGTATTCGAGATCCGCGTGCCCGATGGATTCGTCGAGGTGCAGGTGCGGGCCAGCCTGACCAATTTCGAGCCGGGGTTCCTCCTGAAGGACGGCGCGGATTTCGTGCTCAACTACATCCCCACCGGAGCGGTGGTCGCGGGCCGCAAGGTTTACAAGGCGCTCGGGACCGAGCATGTGGCAACGTGGAATGTGGGCACCAGTCGCTGGACATTCGGCTACAAGAGCATTTACAGCACCAACACCGCCACCGCGCCGTGGGACATCCCCGGCAATACTCTAACGGGGACGCCTGCGGGTACCTTCGCTCTCCAGAAGGAATTCTTCGTCTATCGGTTCTGCACCACCGGCATTCCCTCCGACGCACAGTGGGGGACCGGATCGGGTGATCCCGACGCGTGGGTCTATATCGCCAACCAGGCCGCCACCACGGGTGTTTCCGGTTCCGAGTTCATCCGACAGAAATGGAGCGCCGCATCCTCGCTGCAAGCCCAACTCCAATCGGGCGGCACTCCCGGCTACACCATCCTGTTCCAGCCGTCGCGGGGTAACCTCGGCGCGGCGGAGTGGATGCAGCAAAACCACAACCGTCTCGTCTGGATCTATCAGGTTCAAGACGGCGGCGGCATCAAGCCTCAACATCCCAACGGCGCGGATGTCTGGAACTCTCTCTATCCGCACGAATGGCGCAAGGCCCGCATCACTCTCACCGCACCCTAACACCACCAACTGACATGAAAACAAAACTGATACTGACACTGGCGCTCGCCGCCACATTGTTCATCACCACCACGCAAGCCCAACAATCGCCCGATGTTCTCAAGACGCGGGCGGCATTGATCGACGCCCACACCAAACAACTGGCCGAGTATGACGCCAAATGGGAAGCGGTGCTGGGTGCCGGATGGAAGGAGAAACTTGCCGACCCCGCGACCGAAGCCAAGGTTTTGGTGGATGCCTATATCGGAAAGCCGTTCACCTTCACGCTGGCTAGCAAGTTGCCGGTCCCCGAGGCCGAAAGGCTCGTCGCGCATATCCTCGCAAAACCCGTACTGGTCACGGATGATCTGGTGACGATCAAGGAGGCGGCAAGGGTGAATCCGTCGTTCATGCGCACGGTCGAAAACAAAGCACTGATTGACTCCCGCGTCGATGAACTCATGGCACTGGACCCCCAGCCCGTTTCCATCGCCCGCTTTCAACAAAAATACGACAGAATATACAAGACGAGTTGGGGGGAGCACATGACGATAGGCGAATGGCTTTTGGGTGCGACGGTGGATTTCGATCACTGGTCATACAAGGCCATGCAGGACGGCATTTTGGCCAGGGCCACGGAAGCATTGATCGAAAAGAAGATCGGTCTTGGCGAGGCGGCGGATGGGCCGGATTTTGATGCCGCCATGGCCCCTGTGGTCACCGCACTGAACGCGCCGCTGTTTGAGGGACTGGCGGAAGCATTGCTGCCGCTGGGCGTCAAAATCACCATGCCGGATTACACTGCTATAGTGGCAAAGGTTCCACACAGGATTGCGGCGATTGAACGCCGCTCGGTGGCTGAGACCGAGGCCAGAAAATCGCTGGGCACCATCATGTTCGTCAAGGGTGTCACAGCCTATAACGCATGGAAAACCGCACGCTCGAAATGGTGAAACCGCTACTTGTCATAATCGGTATTGCCGCCCTCCTCTCCTGTGTGCAGGCACAGGAAGTTGAAGGTGCGGCACTGGAGGGTGCCATGGGAGCAAGTGCCGAGCCCTTGGATGACTCCTTCGATGATTTCGCTTTGCCCGAAGCTCCGCTGCTGGTTGCCGTCGTCTTGCCGTGGAAGTATGCCCGAAACCTCGGACCCGCCCCGGCTCTTGATTTGCGAGAGCCATTGCTGCCGGGCATTGATCTGCCGGTCGCGGCTGCCGTCAAGGCGATGGATGCCTTCCGCCGCAAGTTGGCCTTTGCTTGGGTCAAGCCGCAGGGCGAATACCTGAACACCATGCTCAAGGAAATCGAGGCAGCCGAAATATCAGGCGACACCGAAACCTATAACAGACTCGCCACGACATACTCCGTGTGGGCCTCGAAAGCCCTCCTTCGCGGAAAACCACGGATGTTGACCGATAGCAGCCCGTAACACTCCCGACCCATGCGCCAGCCCATCGACATCGACTATGTGAACAAAGCCATCCTCGGCATGGTCTCGCCGCTTCTTGGCCTCGTCACGTCCTATCAGGAACAGATCGAGTGGCACCTGCGCGTCGCCTCGCTGCTGGTCGGCCTGCTAGTCGGCATCATGTCGCTGGTGAGCATGGTCAGGAAGCTGCGGAAGCGATAAACTCTCGGCAGAACGATCCGCTTGAATTCTGGCTTGACGGGCTGGCTGTGTTTGAAGGATTTTCTGTCCGTGGTTCAGACTCCGATTTGTGCAGCCCAGTCGGCGGTGCCGACGGTAAGGAATGTGCCGTCGCTGGTTTTTGGCATTCTCTCAGTTGTCTTTGCGGTTCCGGGGTTGTTGATTTGCTGGATTCCGTTTTTTGGGGTTTTTGGCGTGGGTGCGGTGGCATTCGCGTTAGTCTTTGCGGTCATTGGCATCGTGATAGCTTTGTGCAATGAGAGAAGGGACATCGGCATGCCTTTGTTAGGCGCGGCTATTTCTGGTGGCGTTTTGATTGTGATGTTTCTCTCGACGTGCGTGGGTATGTCTTTGGTTTCTTCCAGCACTCGGCAGAGTTCGGAACGGGTCATGCGCGAGCAGGAGCGGTTGAAAGGCGAGGCTGAGATTGCCAGGCTTAGCCGTCTGACGGATCGGGTTTTGCATCCTCAGACGGTGCCTGTGGTTCCTGCACCGACCATTGAACGTATTCCTGTTCCTGCTCAGGCCGTGCCGCCGAAGAGTCGTCCTTCTTGGAATCCGCAATCACAGGCGTTGCCGCCAGGCATGTCGAAGGATCCGGCGCCCGCGAAGCGTCCGCCAAATGAGTGATGCCTTTATTCCCCTTTCGAGTGACCAAACCGCGCCGTTGACACCGCGCCCAGGTCACCATGAAAGCACTCAAATACCTCAGTTTCGTCGGCAAGGTCGCCGGTCTGGTTTCCACGCTCAATGTGATCCCGTTCGTTGATCCGGCTGTCGGTGTGGTCGTGTTCGCCGCCGCCTCCATCCTCAAGGACGCCGTGAACCGCATCGGCGACCTGATGGACGACGGCAAGCCCAACTCCAGCTTCAAGGGCTGAGCGGGCACCATTTTTGGCGCATCACAAATCCGGGGTGAGGAGACTTGTTTCCATGCCCCGGATTTTGCGTTTGGTGCCGCGTAGGAGCACGTGCCGGACGCACAAGGTATTGCGGTATGGCCGGCCGTCACATGCACCATCCGCGTCTAACAACCACCGTTGGCATACGGATTGAACGGGATCACTTGATTACCCGGCGCCGCGACTTCACTCGGCACTTCCTTCTGCGGACTGTGGGCTGGTTCTCCCACTGGCCGTCCTTGGGCACGATACCGAACCACTTGTCCGCCTGTTCTTCGGTGGTGAGTTCCCGGTAGTGCTTGAAGATGATCGACGGCGAGTTGCCCGCTTCGAGGGCAACCTGGTCGGCGCTCTTCACCTTGGCGATGCGGTAACTGATAAACGAATGCCGGAGCACGTTGCGCGGCCATTCGATTTTCAGTGAGGCGGCCAGCGCGGCGACCGCACGGTGATGACTCTTCACTGATGGCACCACCAGCCCATTCCGTTCCAGCGGTTCCAGCCAGGCGGCGAGGTTGTCGGTGATCGGAATGACCCGGCGTGATCCCGTCTTGGCCTGGCCGGCACGGAGTTCGATGATCCGGCGGTCCAGATCCACGGCGGACCAGTCGAGCCGGTTGAGTTCGGCCATGCGGATGCCCGAGAACGCGCCGATGGCAAGAATCGGAACCAAGTCGGCGGGGGCGTGATGCAGCATCCGCGCCATCGTCTCCGGGCTGAAAATGTCCATGTTGTCGGTGACCACCTTGGCAATCCGCAGGTTCTCGGCTGATGTCTTGCGGTCATCCGGCAGGTAATTGCGGCTGCGGGCGAACGAGAAGAAGATCTTGATGCACCGGAGCATCGAGTTGCGGGTGCAGAGTTTCACGTCGAGCGAGCGGAGCCAGGCGTCGATCTGGTGGGTGTCCACCTCCATGATGCTGCCGGGGAATCTGGCGGCAAAGCGATTCAGTGTGGTTTTCAACAACTTGAGATAGACCATGCTGGCGCCGTCCTGTTCGCGCTGTTGGAGCATCTCGGCCACCACTTCGGGAATGGCGGCATGGCGCACCACTTTCTTGAACAGCCTGCCGTATTCCTCGGCCATCGTTGCCAGGGACTCGGTTCCCGCCAGGTCGCGGGCGCGAAGGTAGTCCTCCACGGCGGTGACTAACGGAATGCCGGTTTTCCGGAGCATGGTCTCGGCCGCCTTGAAGCTGTCGCGCTCATGCGGTTTGAGGTCGGTGACGTGCTGCATGCCGCCCTGGATTCGCTGCGCCACGAACTGGCCTTCCTTTTTGGCGGCATCGAGCGAGGTGAAGAACTGGCGCAGGCGTTTGCCGTCACGATAGTGGGAAAGGGCGAAGCGGACCCTGCCGCCTGAGTCACAGCGATAGATTGGCACACTGGCCGAGCCGAACCGGGCCATGGCGACGGGTTTGCCGTGCTTGCCCCGCTTGGGGGCGGGTGGGCAGGAAACCGTGTTAGAGGGTTCCGCGTGAGTTGTCGCCATTTTGTCGCCAGGGGCTTCCATGACGCAGGAAACGGTGTCAACTTGACCGCTTTTCGCGCTCGCAAGTCCTTGATTGTGAGGACTTTGGGAAAGCGCCCACCTCCGAAAAGAAGTGGTTGCGGGAGTAGGATTTGAACCTACGACCTTCAGGTTA
>JAPLUJ010000486.1 GCA_026397695.1 Verrucomicrobiota bacterium
TACGGCCGCCTCGGCTACATTGACGTCACCCAAGGCTCGGGCAACCTGCGCGTGATCCGCGTGCCGAACACCGACACGGGCACGATGGACGTGGAATTCCAGATCGACGAAGGCCAGAAGTCGTTCGTGGAAAAAATCGAGATCCGCGGCTTGCCGGCGGGCGTGTGGAGCATCCTCGCGATATCGAGCGGCGGGCCATCCAGCCACGACGAGAAGCCGGGCGATGCGAGCAGATTGTTGAACTTCAGCGCCAGTGTCTGGCGGGATTTTTCCGGCAGGAATGATTCGAGGTCGATGACACCCACCTTGTCAAACGCGGGTTTTTGAATGTGCCGCACCAACGATTCCAAGGTAAGATTCAGACCAGCCGCCCATGCGTGTTGGAAAATCGCGGATAACAGCACGGCCTCGGGACTTTGCAGCGGGTCGGCACCCACCCCCACCAGTGAAAGCAGCGACGATACCGTGCTCTCGATCCGCTCACCTAACAATTCTCCGTCATCCATGATCTCCACCGGCGGAACCTCCAGCGAGCTGAGGATGGAAACCGGGATGCCCGCCTTGCTGCCGGGGGTGAAAATGTTGATGTCCACCTTGTCCCGCAAGTGTGTGATGCGCTCGGGATTTTGTCCCCACTCCGCAAGACCGGCTTGCCACTTGGCTGCGGTCTGCGCCGCGTGTTCGTCCGGCGTGAGGCCCTGCTTTGCGGCGTCGTCCTCGTTGATCCACGGGCGGAAACTCTGTGCATCGAGATCCGGAAACAGCAGTAACAGGTTGGCAATGTCGCCCTTCGGATCGATCACTATCGCCGGAATCTGGTCCAGCGCCGCCTCCTCCAGCAGCGCAAGACAGAGCCCGGTTTTCCCCGATCCTGTCATGCCCAGCACCACCCCGTGGGTCACCAGGTCTTTGGAATCGTAGAGTACCAGCTCGTCACCCACCTGCTGCGTCCCATGGTCATACTCGCGTCCCAGATAGAATTGCCCGAGTTTTTCGTAATCACCGGAAGAAATACTCATGATGGAGGAGTCCTACATCACGCCGTCGGAAAAATCCAGCTGAAACATGCGGCGATCCGCCTGCTCCCGCGCGTCGGCCTCTGCCACCTGAATCGCACGCGATATGACTGTCATACTACAAGGTGGTTTTATTCCACCACCCTGAAATCCATCTTGCATTGCACGGTCGCTGACAGATTGACTTCCCGCTCAACCGGCATTCGTATGTTGTCCTCAAGATTTTTCAGTGCCAAATCGGATTTTGATGAGTGCATCGCCCGCATTTATGCATGGTACGATCAGAAAATCATCGACCGGCCACCGGTACGGTTCCACCATCATAATGTGGAATATGAAAAACACCGCGCCATTGCGGGCCCATGGAAAACGGCCGAGGAGCGCTGGTTGGACCTGGATTTCCAGATCCGTACATTCACCGATTCGTTACAGGGCGCAACTTTCCTTGGCGAAACGTTTCCGGTGTTCTGGCCTAACTTGAGCGCGGTGGTCTATAACCTGTTTCTCGGTCAGCGACCGGATTTCGATGACGTCACCGCCTGGGTGCATCCGTGTGTCAATGATCTCGACCACCTCCCCCCGTTGAAGGTTCAGCGGGAAAACCGTTATTACCGGGCGGTCGAGCAACTCACCGCCAAAGCGCTGGCGGTCGCGGAGGGCAAATTCCTGGTGGGCTATACCGATATGTATGCCGGCATCGATTGCACCGCGGCGTTGCGCGGCGCGGAACAAATGTGCCTCGATCTCATCATGCATCCCGACGGCTTGAAAAATCTCATCCAGACGGCATTCACCGAATACACCGAGGTTTACAGCCGGTTTGATGCCACCCTGAAATCACACCGCCAATTGTCCGTCACCTGGATGAACCTCCCCTCGTTCGAAACATTCAATGTGCTGGCCTGCGATTTCGCGGTCAATATCTCACCCGCGCATTTCGATGAATTATGCCTGCCGGCGATCCGCCGCGAAGCCGAATGCTATGTGCACAATGTCTTCCATGTCGATGGCAAGGGCGTAGCCAAAAATATCGACTCCATACTCACTTTGCCAAACCTCGCGGCCATCCAATGGGTCCAGGGATATGGCATTGACCAGCCGATTCTCCAGTGGATTCCCCTGATTGAGAAAATCCAACAGGCCGGCAAGAGCGTGATTGTGGATCTCGTGCCCGCTGAACTCGACGCATTCATGCGCCGCGTGGACCCGACCGGCATCATGCTCTGGATCAATGCCGAACCTGAACACCAGACGGAAATCCTCCAGAAAGTCACACACTGGTAAATCTATCAATCACCTAACGCATGAGCGAAAACATCATCCACCAAGCAGTCGCTCCGGTCGAGGAATTCGAACGGGAACGGGTCCCGGATCGTGCCACACGGGGACTGAAAAGTTTCCTCGGCATGTTTGCCGGCGAGCACGTCGCCGGCACCGAGCTGCTCATCGGCCCGCTTTTTGTCGTCCACGGGGTCACCGCCTTTGATCTGCTGGTGGGCTTGCTGGTCGGCAATCTGCTCGCGGTGCTCACCTGGACCTATGTCACCGCGCCCATCGCGGTCAAACACCGCTTCACACTCTATTTCCAGCTCGAGAAAATCGGCGGCCGCTCGCTCGTCAAAATCTACAATCTGGCTAACGGCGTACTCTGGTGCTGCGTCGCAGCCGCGATGATCTATGTTTCCGCCACCGCGATCGCCGTGCCACTGCATTGCACAATGCCCGCGCTCAATGACTGGCTGCCGCCCGGACCCGGCTTGGCCGTCACGGTTTTTCTAACGGGACTGCTGTTCACCTATGTGGCGGCTCGCGGCTACGAGGCGCTCGCGCATTTCGCCAACATCGCGGCACCATGGATGGTCGTGCTCTTCGCAGTGTTCGGATTCTCCGCTCTGCCCGAACTCGGCATCCACTCGCTGGCGGATTTCTGGTCCGTCGCCAACCAGTCGATCTGGCCGGGCCATGCCGCCGCCGGCAGGATCCAATTCTCGTTCTGGCATGTCATGTTTTTCTCGTGGTTCGGCAATATGGCATGGCACTGGGGCATGGGCGATCTGTCGATTTTCCGATACGCAAAAAAATATACCTATGGCTTCGCCTCCGCCGCCGGTATGTTCTTCGGCCACTATATGGCATGGATCTGTGCCGGCCTGCTCTATGCGGTCCAGGTGTCCCGCAATGGCGCCGATACCGCCATCACGCCGGGTGCCCTCGCGTCCGGTGTCGCCGGATGGGCCGGCATCGTGCTCGTGCTCGTCGCCGGTTGGACCACCGCCAATCCGATTCTCTATCGGGCCGGGCTGGCATTCCAGTCCCTGCATTCGAAGTGGCCGCGGTTCCATGTCACGATTGCCGCCGGCGTGATCGCCAGCTTGGTGGCGATATTCCCCGGACTTTGTTCGAAATTCCTGGAAATTGCCGCGCTTTACGGCTTGGCTCTCTGTCCGATGGGAGCGATCATCTTTGTCGATCACTATTTCATGCGGAAATCAAAAATGCTCGATTTCTATGCCGAACGGGTAGGTCTAACCGCATGGTGGCCGCCCATCGCCGCATGGCTGCTCGCGCTGGTGGCTTGTGTGGCGATGAATTTCGGACTCCACATCCAAATCTTCTTCCTCGGCCTGCCGGGATGGATCATGGCCGGAATCTTTTATTACATCATGAGCAAATACGCACAAAGCCGCTATATCATCGAAAGTTTCAGACTATGAAACCCCTCCTCATGACCCTTTCCTTCCTGGCCCTCGCGGCCAGTCTTGTTTCGTCAATCATCTGTGCGAATAAAGGCTTGAGCGCGGAAACCAACCAAGCGGTTCTCTTCGTGGGAATGCTGGTCTGGTTTGCGGTGACTCCGTTCTGGATGCGCAATAAGAAGACATGAAATCCAATTCGGGACAGCTAATCTCCGGACCATCGATACGCCACCCTTTTCAATCTGCCAAGCGCCTTGTAAGATCACTCATTGATCATCCGTACGTACCCCACATCCCAATCCTCCCATAAAACCATCCGCCATGAACCTCCCCCACTGCCTGCCCATCGCACTCGGCCTCACCCTGCTCGCTCCCACTCTCACACTCGCGGAACCATTCCGCCTCAAAAACGACCTGATCTCGGCCGACTTCGACGACGCGGGCCTCACCCGCCTGTCGCTTGCGGGTGCGTCGTGCGTGCTCGATCTCGCCAAGGATTCCGCCTCTCTAACAGTCAATGGCGAGCGCTTCGCGGTGCCCGGCCTGAAACTCACCGGAACCCAACGGGAAAAGGACAGCATCACTTATACCTATGACGCCGGCGACAAGAAACTCCAGGTGATCTACGAGTTGAAGCCCGCCTGGCAATTCGTGAGCAAACACCTCGTGCTCACCTTGCCCAAGGACAACACCAGCCGCGTCAATGAATTGGAGGTCTTCCGCGCCGAACTCAAAACACCGGTCGCACGTGAAATCAAGCCCAACGGCCGCAGCGGCGCGGTCTTCCTCCGCCTCGGAAATCCTGACACGAAACCGCCATACAGTGCTTTCCTCGTCCTCCAAAATCCGTTCCTGAAATGGGAACACAAGGAGTCACACGTCGCCATGACATATCTGCCAGATCTCGAATGGTGCACCGCCTACGGGCCGTTTTCCTCCGACCGCGTGTGCATCGGCCTCCAAACATTAACCGGTAACGAAATGCCCATGCGCAATATCGGCGAGTGGAAATATGTGCAGAACCCTGAACGCGCTTTGGATGGCCTGCCTGCACTGGATCATGCGGAGTTCGACGCAATGACCAACTGTGTGAGCGCCTTCACCCTGTTCCGCCCGACCAAGGCCATCCGCTTCCATGTGCCGTGGTGCGAGAATGACTATCAGATCGATGCCGCCACTCCCGCAGGCCGCACGGAATATAAACGCATCATCGACCAATGCGCCGCCGTCGGCATTACCGACACGCTGTTCACTCCCTTCAACAGCGTGGTCGCGCCACTCAAGGACAACGCCGACGCATGGGGCTGGGAAACCTGCCTCTGGCTCGGCCTCGGCCAGAAAATCCGCAAGGGTGAATGGGACATCGCCAAGGACCCAATCCCCCCCTCCATCCAGGAAATGCTCGACTATGCCAAAACGAAGAATGTCAGATTGGCCGCCTATGTCTATCCGACGCTCGGCTGGAAACAAAACCCCGAATGGACCGCATGGTGCGGCGGCAAAACCGGCGGCTATGTCGGTGCCGATACCGGCGTGCGCAGCTTCCAGGATTGGTTTGTCGATCAACTCGTCGCCTTCCAAAAACGCACCGGCATCAACGGCTTCAGCTTCGACCATTGGTGGATGAATTATGATCCGACCAAGGAAGGCGCCAAGCCGTCTAGCAAATACGCACAGTGGAATGGCACCCGCCGCATCCTCGAGGAATTGCGCCGCCGCAGCCCGGATGTCATCGTCGACGGCCGCCAGCAATACCAAGGATGGGGCGTGTGGACATGGCTCGGCGGATCCTACCCGCACCCCACCACCCACGACGAACAACCGGGCAGCTTCCAGAATTTTCCCGACCTCCACTTCAGCCGCGTCTCGGCCAACCGGCAACGCTGGGCCACCTGGTTCTATCACATGGAGCATTTCACACCGTGGGAACTGGTGCCAGGCTATATGACCCACCAGACGCCGCGTAACGATGCCAAGAACCAATGTATCCGTGACCGCGGCTTCCACACCCGCGACTGGGATCTGTTAGGCTGGCGCTATTCGGTCGTCTCCTCCATCGGCACCGCGCCGTTCAACCATACCATCAGCCTGCTGCCGGCCCGCGATGAATCCGAGTTCAAACATTTCCTCCCCGCCGAACAAAAATGGCTCAAGGACTGGCTGGACTGGACCGATACCCACCGCGCGGTCCTCAAAAAACTGCGGCCCATCATCGGCCCGCCGGTGCTCGGCCGTATCGACGGTAGCGCCGCCATCGACGCCGATCACGGCTTCATCTTCCTCTTCAACCCGAACTATCGCGAATTGAATGCCGAATTCACCCTCGACCCGAGCATCGGACTGACCCAGGGCAGCGGCTTCCTCCTGCGCGAACTCTATCCGCGCAAGGGCCGCTTGTTAGGTAAACCGGGGGCCGGTCTCTGGCACCTTGGCGATAAGGTGAGCCTGGCCATCAAGGGCCCGGAAGCACGCGTGCTCGAATTGGTGCCCGCCGCAAAAATCGACCGCCCTGCCCTGCTCCAAGCCACCGGCAAAGCCACCCTCGACGGCGACAGCCTGGTGCTCACCGATGTGCTTGGCGAAACGGGCCGCCCGACCGAACTCGCGGTGCTGCTTCCCGCCGGCCGGAAGGTTGCCAAGGTGTCTGTCAATAGTCGCGACATCACCAAGTTCCAATCTAACAATGATGTGCTGGCGCTGCCCGTCACCTTCGCCGGGACGCGCATCGACCACTGCCAGCAGGTCGGCACCTACGACCCCAAGTTCGCAGGCAACGCATACCAGGCTGATCTAACTGTTCCCCAGCGCGTGTTCGAGCAACTCGCCGCACGCCGCAAGGCATGGCCGGTGGATTACACGCAGGATGAACTGCTCGCCACCTGGCGCGGTTCCGACCGCCTCCTGCTGCTCCTCCAGATCGCCGAACCCAAAAACGCATGGACGGTGGGTCTGAAAATCGATGGCCAGACGGTTGATGTGAAGAAAGCCTTCGGCAACGTCTTCCCGTTAGGTGGCGATCGCACCTTAAGCGGCTTCTACGCCGACCTGTCGCAACTGCAGCCCGACACACCGCACAAAATCGAAGTGGCATTACCGGCTGGCCTGCAACCCGGCCAGTTTCAAGGACTGTTCCTCGAAAACGTGGAAACCGAATTCACCTCGGAACTGGCGAAGTGATCCGGTATCACCTGCTCCTAGCGGACACTACCGCCACCGCATCCCAGACCGCGGCAAAATTCCCGGGCGCAAAGGTGAGTTCAATCCGCACGATTTTGTTCTCTGGCAATGCAAGCTTGATGCCACACGGCCGGGCACTATCGACCGCATTGCCGGCATCCTGACCGTCCATCCTGGCGGACTGGATGCGCACGCCGGGCGGCAGTTGCAAGGTGACGGTTTGTGGTTGACCGCTTGTTAGGTTCAAGCTGACCTTGCCGTCCGGAATGTCCCATTGCAATTTCTCAACCTGGATCCTGCCGCGCACCAGGACACCCTTGATGGAACCTTGCGGCCATTCCCTGGGAATCGCGGGTAGCAGGTCCACGGTGTCATTCCAGGCGAATATCAGCGCGTTGTTGAGCACATCGGGGATCGTGCCGACCGGGTCGAAGCCAAAACCATTGAGGCCCGGCCAGTAGGAGATCATGAAACTCGGATAGACATAACGACGGGTGGTCATCCGTTCCAACACATCATAAACCACATCGCTCCTGCCAAGACGGGCGGCGCACTGACCCTGGTTCATCATGCCGTGGGTGATGTGATTGCTGTTAGAGTTCGCAGCGTTCCACAGCCAGTGCTTGGTCTTCTGTTCGAAAGCCAACCCGCTTGCTTGCCACAACCCGGGCGTCCGGTCCCTGGAAAACTCACAGAACTGATAGAGCGGGAGGAAATGCGAGTGGTGACGCTGGTTGTAATCCTCTCCAATACCGGACCACGACCATTCCTGGAGTTCGCCGCGTTCGTTGCACAGGTACGGCGGCATCTTGTCGAGCATGGCCTGCCACTGCGGCAGCTTGTCCTGGTCGCTGCCCAGCACCTTGCAGGCAGCTATCAAGGTAGCGAACACATTTTTCGCGATGGCAATGTCAAAGGTCGTGTTGGCGCTCATGCCGTGTTCCGGCGAGTAACCCATGTAGAAACGGAATTTCCCACTGGCATCCTCGGTGCCTGATAGAAAATCCTCGTAAAAAACGGCGATCTCCTTCGCCATGGGAACGAAGCGTTCGGCAAGGAATTTCCGGTCACCTGTAAATTGATAGTAGTCGTAGTAGAAATGCAGCATCCAGCCCGCGAGACCGATGGCGCACTGCTCGCCCGGCCATTCGCCACCCCAGTGCACCAACAGGCAGTTGTCGGAGGCACGGGTATTGGACACGGCACCGCGAAAGCCATAGATTTTTTTGGCGTTGAGACGCCAGTCGGGCATCCAGGAATCCACCAGGTTGAAGTAGGAATGCATGAATTCCGGCATATTGCAACTCATCATGGACTGCACTTCCAGTTGCAGATTTGAGTCCGTGGTATAGTCACCGCTCCAGGCGGGACTCCACGTGCCGGACCAAATCCCTTGGAGGTTGGGCGGGGTGTCGCCGGTGCTGCAAATGATGAGATGTCGGCAACCGTTGTAGAGGCGTTCGGCAAGGGCCTTGGGCATCTTGTTTTCCTTCGCGGCGCGGGCCAGCAGTTCTTCGGACGTGATCTGGCGGTCTTGGCCGCCGCCGAGGTCGATGGCCACCCTGCCATACAACATGCCATGCGCTTTGGCGTGCGGGGCTAACAGCACCGCGTAATCGGCAGACAGCCCGGATAGGAATTTTTTCATTTCGGGTAACGGGTTCGCCTGCCGCAGATCCCGATAGATGGAATTCTCGGGCGACGAAGTCCACGCTTCACTTTGCGTCCTGGGCAGTGGCTCTTTCCAACGCTTCACCTGCAAGATCATCACCAGGCTGTCGGCGCCGCGAATCGAGAGCTTGTCATTGTTGACCGACATTTCACCGCCGGACGGGATCACGCGGATGAGGTTGTCATAGCCGCCCTTGCCTTTGAGATATGTGTTATGTGCGGTCAACCAACCGGCCTCTGCGGACAACTCGCTCTTCACCAGTGGATGACTGACCTGCATCGCAACCTCGCAGTCCACCTTGCCTTTGGGGCCGGTGAGCGACAGGACAACCACATCATCCGTCCGCGAGACAAAAAGTTTGCGGGACCACTCGCCCTCGGCATTGGACCAGCAAACTTGCAGTTCGCCCGTGGCGAAATTCTCGGTCATCCGGTAATCGGTAAATGATTCGGATTTTTCCTTCATCTTCAATTGCAGGAAACAGGCCGGGTGGAGCGGATCGGTTTGCACCAACGCATGACCGCATTTCTCCAGCATCAGTTGATGCACGCGGGCCGGACCGTCCTTGCCCGCGGCCAGACCGGCCTGCTTGAACTCATCGCGGAATCCTGATAGATCCGGCAGGATCTCCTTGGAACCCATGGGCAGATAGAGTTTGCCCGTGATGACCAGCGACTCGTCCCACGGGTTGCCGCACATGATGACTCCCATGTTGCCATTGCCCGTCAGGAACCCGGAAGTCCAGTCCTTGAGAGGAACGGTGGATACCGCCGAGTGTTCGATGTCCGGGATGCCGCCAGGCGGTTGCGCCGCCGACAGGCAAATGGTGCAAATGCTTGTGAGAATTGTTAGGTGGAGGAGGTGTGTTTTCATGATGGACTCCGATTGGGAAAGGAGTGCATTTCCACCCGTGCGTTGAAGAATAGGGCCGTTCATTACGGATCTGAACCTACACGATCTTGCACGACACATGGTGTGAATCCAGCACCAATGTGCCTCGGGACGGTTCTAAAAAGCCACGTGCCCCGATGTTGCTTCAGCAAAATGATTGCCCTGCGGCTCCGCCGGGGTGAGACTGCGTTCCGCTTGCGGGTGGCTCCAGAATGGAGCAACCCGCATGATGAACCGCATCGATTCATCCCCACAGCCATGACAAAATTCCCACCGTTCTTTCTGTGCCTTGCCGCCATCGCAGCCGCGTCCCCCATGCAACCGTTCCCCTTGTCGCAAGTGCGCCTCGGCGACGGCATCTTCAAAGACAGCATGGACGTCAACCGCCGCGTGCTCGATGAAATCGGTGTGGAGCGTGCCCTCTATTGCTTTCGCTTCAACGCCAAGCTGCCCACCGGCGATGCGAAACCACTGGCCAGTTGGGCAACGCCCGAACCTAACGGAGCCTTCCCCGGATTTTACGAAAGCCACTATCTGTCCGCCATTTCCCTGATGTCCGCCCAGACCGGCGATGCCAAATTGCGCGAGCAGGTGAATTACATGGTCGCGGAATTGGCGAAGTGCCAGCAGGCGCTTGGCGGCACCTATCTGTTTGCCTCGCCGCAGGAGGAATTCGATCCGAAGCGCCTCGACGGCGTGGTTTGGTACCGGATGCACAAACTGATGGAAGGTTTGTTAGCGGCCCACCGTCACGCGGGCAACGCCGAGGCGCTGGTAGTACTCAACAAACTGGCGGATTGGATCGACGCCAAAATGAAGACTTATGGAGACCAACTTGAAGCCGTGAAAAAAGTCGAATACGGCGGCATGACGGAAGCCTTGGAAAACCTATATTCCATCACCAAAAATCCGCGCCACCATGAGATGGCCATCGCATGGGAACAACGCGCACTCATGCTCGACCGTTTTCACAAACATGAGGATTTCACCGAACACGCCAACACCCTGCTGGCAAAAATGGTCGGCGCCGCACGCATCGCCGAAGTCGGAAAAGACGAATACCACCGGGTGGCGTGCGAGAATTTCTGGGACCTCGTCGCAGGCTCTGGTCAAAAAACCTACGCCACCGGCGGCACCAGCGTCCATGAGGGCATGCCCGGCGTCAAAGCACTGGCCAACACCCAGTCGCGCATGGCGCAGGAAACGTGCGTAAGCTACAACCTGCTCAAGGTCACGCGCAGTTTGTTCCATCTAACTGGAGATCCGAAATACCTCGATTACTACGAACGCTCACTGTTCAATGCGATCCTTGGCAGCCAGGACCCGGAGAGCGGTTGGAAAACCTACTATCAACCGTTGAATGCGAACACCCTGAAGGATTTCCGCTCGCACCTGACAGGCTGCTACTGCTGCAACGGCACTGGCTTGGAAAACCCGTCGCAATACGGCAACACAATCTATTCCCATGACGATGCCGGCATCCGCGTGAATTTGTTCATCGCTTCCACCGTCGAGTGGCCGGAAAAAGGCCTCCAACTCAAACAAACCACCCGCTTCCCCGAAGAGGACACGAGCACCTGGATCGTGCAGGCCAAACAAGCGGTGGCACTGGAAATCGGCATCCGCGTGCCGGCATGGTGCACCAAGGGCTTCGCCATCGCGGTCAACGGAACGGCCCAAACCATCGATGCCAAGCCGGGAAGTTATGCGGTGATCAAGCGTACCTGGAAGTCCGGCGACCGCATCGCTTGCAAGCTGCCAATGTCATTCACCACCTATCCGATGCCCGACAAACAAACCCAACTCGCGTTCCTGTATGGCCCGCTGGTGATGGTCGGCGACGGCGCACGGCCGTGGCTCGGCGAATTGGTCGGCGATCCGGCCGGATCTAACAACTGGCTCCACCAGCTCGATGCCTGGTTCACCCCGGTGAAAAGCGCAAAACTCCACTTCACCGCCCGCGACGGAGCCGGACGCACGCTGCGCTTCAAGCCATACTATCAGGTCGGCGGCGAACAATTCTTCACCGGCTACTGGGATATCGTGAAGACATCCACGATGCAGGACGACCACAACCTGGCCTTGGGCAAGCGGACGATTTGCTCCTCCCCCAATCCTCCGGGCGTCAACGTGGAATGCTTCATGCGCTCGGGTAAGGCGGTGGACGGCCAATACGGCGGTTCGGACGATTGGTATGTCAAATGGTTCCCTAACGGCATGGCTCCGCAATGGATCACCGTGGACCTCGGCCAGGAATGCAACATCACCGGCACCGAATGGTTCCTTGCCGACGAGGATATCAAGGATAAAGTCGCCTACTCCTACACCGTGGAATCCTCCATCGACAACCAGGCATGGAAAATCTATGACGACCAATCATCTAACAAGAAAGCCGCGAGGTCATATCCGCACACCGGCGCGGTGAAGGCCCGCTACATGAAACTCACCCTGCTGACCCCTACCGGCGGCAAGGAACCGCAAATCCGCCCGAAGCTCGCCGAGTTCAAGATCTACGGATCTCCCGCAGCACCCACAGAACGGCGCTGACGCGATCAATTACAGGCAGCGCTCTATGCACCGCGCTGACTTGCATGGGTATCTCATTCTCCCGGACACTTCACTATACAGGGGCTCTTTTTTCGTGTCTCTTTTTACGAATCCAAGCGACCTCACGATGCATGACATCACCCGATCCACTGGTGCAAATCCCGCGCACTCCACAGCATTCCCGCTGCCGCCGCGCCATTGCCACGCATCTTGCGCGCACCGTCCTTGCGCCGCGAGCCAAAGCGCTCGCGCGCTCCCGCAAACGCCTCGTTCACGAATTCCCGGCTGCCAATCACCGCGCCATCCGTGAAATATCGCACCCGGCAGCGTAACATTTTCCCAAACGGAATTTCTCCCAATCGTCTATCAGAAAATGCTTGTGCTCTTTCCTGTTCCTGTTTCGCTTCCTCGGCGCTCATCCCCTTGCGCGTCCGTTGCACTGCGGTTTCCCCGCTCCGGCCCACCCGCGCCTCCATCCTCTCGACCGCTCCAGCTAACAAAATCTTCCGGTATTCGCGAGATACATCGTGTGCCCACAGATCCGCATCCGCCGTCACCCCCTGATGTGCCCGCATCGCCCGCACCAGGCCGCCACGCGCTTTCCTGCCATTGCCCTTGGCTCCGCCGCCGCTTGCCTCCCCATAACTGCTCCACCGGTAATCCGCCGGCTCTTTCACCATCCCCGCGCGCACCGGATTGAGGTCGATGTAGGCCGCCATCGTCTTGCACGCCACACCGTCCTCGACGATCACGCTCTTGAAGCGGTGCTCCCACAGACGGCCCGTGCGCTGGTGGATCCGGTTGTGCCATTGTGTGTAGCGTTGCATGAAGCCCTTCATGAACTCACTCAAATCATGCATCCGGTAGGTGAACCGCTCGTGAATACGCTCCGCCAGCGAGATCCCGGCCATGCCCGCCCGGATCTTTTTCCGCGCTTCTTTCAACTCCACGGCCACTTCTTCCACCTGCGCCTCGTGGTGAATCGCGTGCAACCGCTTCAGCAACTCATCGTCTGATAGCCCGCCTGCCACCATCGGCGTGACCTCCAGCAGAATATGAAAGTGATTGGACATGAAACAGTAGGCAAGAACCCGGCAACCCGAAAAATTCTCATACATCCGCATGAACATCCGCATTTGTTCCCGCTCCAAATCCCCAAACACAAACTCCCGGTTCACCGCCCGGCTGATACAGTGATAGATCACCGGCTTAGGCGACTCCAATCTCGGCGGAATAATCCAGCGTGCGCGTCTCATGATGTGCGCAGCATACCCCCGCCTCCCGCCAGCGCAAGCATAATCCTAAAAAGGGCCTGTCCCTTTTTGATCGATGGGCGATCGCAATTAATTATCGTACGTGGTGAAAGAACCGCAACTTCGGGGTCGTAGATGATAGCGATCTGCAAGCTCTGATCCAACCGATATGAAAACCAATCCATCCGCCAACCAACGCCACAAGGTCCACCTGATCCTGTCCGCCGCCATCGTTCTCACAGCCATGCCCGCCACGGCGGACGTGCGCCTGCCAAAGATTTTCACCGACGACATGATGCTGCAACGGGATCTGCCGGTGCGCGTTTGGGGCTGGGCCGATGCCGACGAGGAGGTGAGCGTGTCGCTGGCCGGCAAATCAGCCAAGGCCAAGCCGGACGCGCAAGGCCAGTGGTCGCTCGAATTGCCAGTCATCAAGACGGGCGACAACCTGGAGTTGACCGTCAAGGGCAAAAACACCCTGACGTTGAAGAACATCCTGGTCGGGGACATCTGGGTGTGCTCCGGCCAATCCAACATGGAGTGGTCTCTTGGCAGGTGCCTGGGTGCCGCGGATGACATCAAAACCGCGGATTTTCCCAAGATCCGCCGCATCAAGTTCAATCACGTGCAGTCAGACAAACCGGAATCCGACGCGCCGACCTCAACCCCGTGGCAGGTCTGCTCGCCGACCACGGCGGGGGGCTTTACCGCAACGGGTTTCTATTTCGCCCGTGAAATCCACCAGAAAACCGGCGTCCCCA
>JAPLUJ010000623.1:0-469 GCA_026397695.1 Verrucomicrobiota bacterium
GCGACAACATCCGCGACAACTACGTGGGGCTCTTCAATAACGCCCAAGCCACTTTCGGTTTGGTCGATGTGTTTCCCTCGAGCCACTACGGCGAGGGTGGAGCAGGCAGCGGTTCCGTTCTACAAATTGCCGATAACGCCAAGCTGACGGCCACCTCCATGAATGTCGCGCAGATGCCGAACAGCAACAACGGCAACAAGCAGTATTCGTATGCACAGGTGACGCAATCCGGCACCAGCACCGTCACGATCAACGGGAACTTGGGCATTGCCCTAAGCATACCGGTCGCCGGCGACGTACAGGACGGCACCTACAACCTCAATGGCGGCGAACTGAAAGTCCGCCAGATCAACAACGGCGCCCAAGCGCTGCGCGGCGATGCCCGCTTCAACCTCCACGGCGGCACGCTGACCTATAAAAACACGGTGGCCCAGACCGACTTCATCGTCCTGACAGCCGGCAGCACCCA
>JAPLUJ010000623.1:533-4208 GCA_026397695.1 Verrucomicrobiota bacterium
TCGTCCTGACAGCCGGCAGCACCCAGGGCACCGGCAGGCTCTACCTCTACGAAACGTCCACGATCAACGATAACGGCCAGAACGTAACAATCAACCAGGCGATCCTCTCCCCGAACACCGGGGACGGTCTGGCCTCGATCACGGTGACGGCGCCCTTCGGGAGCTATTTCATGACTCCGGAAGTCTATGTCAGCGGCGGCGGCGGCAGTGGAGCGACGGCCATCCCCGTGCTCAACGACGCCGGCCAAGTCACCGCCATTACAGTCACCAATCCCGGCCTGGGTTACACGTCGAAGCCCACGGTCCAGTTGTGGTACAATGGCGGCAGCAGCTTCACCGTGGCTCCCGCCGACATCACCATGTCCCTCAACGCCTACACCGGCGGCCTGACCAAGCAAGGCCTCGGCACGCTGACGCTGACCGGCTCTAACACCTATGCCGGCGATACCTTGGTGCAAAATGGCATACTCTCGCTCAGCCCCACCGTCGCAGGCGGCTACCTTGCGGACGGAGCGGACGTCAAGCTTTACACCGGGGGCATTTTGGATCTCAACACCGGTGCCACGGATACCGTCCGCGCGCTGTATATCAATGGTGTGCCCCAAGCCGCCGGTGAGTGGGGATCGGCCGCCTCGCTTGCCGCGAACCAGAGCGCGCTGTTCACCGGCCTCGGGAAACTCAACGTCACCACCACCGGCGGCGTATTGACCTACAGCATCAGCGGCAAGGTGACGTTGAATGGTGTCGGCTTGGCCGGGGTGACGGTGTCTGACGGCACGCGGACGTCGCCAGCGACGGCCAGTGACGGCATCTACACGATCACGGGCGTGCCCGACGCGGCCACCTACACGGTGACGCCGAGCCTGAGCGGTTACGCGTTCACGCCGGCGAGTGCGTCGGTGCCGGTGATGGGAGTGAATGTGACGGGCAAGAATTTCACGGCGGCAGTCGCCGTGGGTTACGCCTCGTGGGCGGCCACCAACGCCGGCAGCCAGGCGGCCAATCTGGATTACAACAACGACGGGGTTGCCAACGGTGTGGCCTACTTCATGAACGTGACCGGCCTCGCCACCAACCCGGCCATCAACGGCACCACCAAGAAAGTGACCTGGCCCAATGGCGGTAATATCAACAGCGACCAATATGGCATCCAGTTCGTCGTCCAAACCTCCAGTGACCTCCAGACGTGGACGAATGTTCTCGTTGGAGATCCCAATCTCATCAACACCTCCGCCGTCGTTTCCCCCCCCTCTGACGGCGAGCTCAGCTACACCCTGACCGGTGCCAGCCCGAAGTTCGCCCGCCTCAAGGTGACCCCGAACTGACGCACCGCCCCCGCTGATAGAAAATCACCCGAACCCCCAACCAACCCCAGGGCCGCCGGTGCAAGCCGGCGGCCCTTCTTCGTGCCTGCAGCGTAGCTGGAGCATCTCCTGCTCCAGACCGTGTGCGGAGCGTCCCGCTCCGTGCCGGAAGGAAGCAGCAGTGCGGCACTCAAGAGGGGCACGGGCGGCCCGCCCGTGATTTTCATTGGCCAACGGGCGAGCAGCCCGTTCTTCTTATTTTCAGCATCCAATCAATAGAGGCGGACAGGAATGTCCACCCTCCTTTTTCATGATCCTTTGTTAGACAAACCATCAGGCTTATTGCGTATTGCGCATTTTTGCGGCTATAAATACGGTAGGGAAAACCAAGGACTCATCAGTAAGCATGCAGACCCAGGTGAAATCATGGATTCAGAAAACAGCCCACCGCATCACATCCCTGAAAGAAAACAGACCCATTGACAAGCCTTTCGTGAAGTATATGATCAAGTTGGGCCACATGAAAAAACCCGCACGGAAAACCCACCACAATCCAATCCACCCCGATCTCACCCGCACCCGCAGCGCACGATGGCTTCGCCTGCTATGCGTCTGTGCGTTGTTGCCGGGGTGGTTGGTGACCCGCACGCAAGCCGCCATTGAGTATGTTATCGTCATCAGTGTCGATGGTCTGGGGGGGACATATCTGGGCAAGTTGTTTGATGGGTCGGCCACCGGAGGACCGTATGCGATTCCCAATTTCACGCGCTTGAAGAACGAGGGCGCGGGCACGCTGGCCGCCCACTGCGACAATAACAATTGGGAGACCTTGCCCAACCATACGTCGATCATCACCGGCCGGCCGAGGGACGGCGTCAACGGTCACAACTGGACCGGCAACGGTGATCCTACCATGACAATTCACGCCAACAAGGGTTTGCCTGGCGGACCGGTTTACGTGGCCAGTGGCTTCGACGTGGCGCATGACAACGGCCAGAGGACCGGCATGTACGCGAACAAGTCCAAGTTCATGCTGTTTGACACTTACGCATCCTATACCGGCGGCGGTTCGTACAACGCCAACAACGGCGCGCCGGACACAACCGGGGCGAACAACGGGCGCGATAAGATCGACAACTCCTTCATCAATACGGCTCTCGGCGGCATTGTCGTGGACACCTTCATCGCACAACAGACCAACCTCGCCACCCGCAATCAATATGCGTTCCTGCACATCAACGAGCCCGATGCCAACGGCCATGGTTCGGGTTGGGGCAGCGCCACATGGAACAGTTCGGTGGTCACCGTGGATGGGATGCTGGGCAAGATCTTCAAATTGATCGAGCAGGATGTTCCCGCGATGACCGGCAAGACGGCCATCGTTCTAACAGCAGATCACGGCAACCAGGACGACCCGCCCACCGGGGCCGACCGATATGCGGTGCCGTTCTACGTCTGGGGACCCGGTGTGTCTGCGGGCGCGAACCTCTACACCCTCAACGCCGGCACGCGCCAAGTGGCGGCCAGCTACCCGATGACCACTTATGAGGGTATGCAGCCCATCCGCAATGCGGAAGCCAGCAACCTGGCGCTTGGTCTGTTAGGCATGGGCGCGATCCCCGGTTCGACGTTTAACTCAACTCAAAACCTCAAGGTCGCGGCCACCTCGAATGCAGCGCCCAACGCACCGGTCAACATTGCACCGTCTAACGGTGCCACCGGGGTGTCGACCAACGCCACCACCACCGTTGCGGTTGCCGATCCTAACAATGATCCGATGGCGGTCTCGTTCTACGGCCGCGCTTATACGCCCCCCCCGGGACCGGACTTCACCGTCGTGGTGCTGCCCGACACCCAGTTTTATTCGGCGAGTTATCCGGCGACCTTCCAGGCCCAGACCAATTGGATCGTCAACAACCGCGTGGCACGCAACATCGTGTATGTGACCGGCGAGGGAGACGTGGCGAACGCCCCGTCCGATGCGCAGGATACGGTCGCCAGCAATGCCTATGCCCTGCTCGAGAATCCAATCACCACGGGCTTGGCGCAGGGCATTCCCTTCGGCGTGCCGACGGGCAACCACGACACTTACGATTCTCCGTCGTACACCTATTTCGACAAGTACTTCCCGGCCAGCCGTTTCAGCAGCCGCAGTTACTATGGTGGTAGTTACCCGACTACCGGTTATCGGAATCACTACGACCTCTTCACCGCGGGCGGCATGGACTTCATCGTGCTCTCGCTCGAATTCAACGCGGGTTCCAACTCGGCGCTCATGACCTGGGCCAATACCATCCTGGCGGCCAACGCCAGCCGCCGCGCCATCGTGGTGACGCACTCGCTGCTCAATGCCGGCTATAACTGGCCGGCG
>JAPLUJ010000712.1 GCA_026397695.1 Verrucomicrobiota bacterium
GTGGAGGCGGGCTTGGCTTTGAACATCACTTCCTCCTTGGTGAAGGGATTGATGCCCTTGCGTGCCTTGGTCGCCGGTTTGCGCACCGTGCTGATCTTCATCAAGCCGGGCAGGACGAACTCGCCCACCGCGTTCTTTTTGACATGAGCTTCGATGACGTCGGTCAGGCTATCCAGGACGGCGGCCACTTGCTTGCGGCTGAGTCCGGTGTTTTCGGCAATCTGCTCCAGGATTTGGGTCTTGGAGAGTCTATCTTTGATGGTTGTAAGTTTCTTGGCCACACGAGGGAAATCTCTGATCCGCTCGCGAATGTCAAGACTGTGAAGCCCTCAATCATAAGTTTTTTTGCCGGAACGTCGCCGCGGGCGCTTGGTGGTGACCATGGCGGCGGGTGCCGGATGCGCCCCGGTGGCCGGTAATTCCAGCCCACACCGCGACAAATCCGGTGACGATCGTCACCGGATTTGTCGCGACCACCAAGGATGAAGATGGAATCGTCCTGAGGTTCATCCGCGTCAAGTTCGGCGGTGCTGGTCAGTCGGCCTCATCATCCTCCCATGCCGGTGCGGCTTCGGCCTTGGCTTCCGCCAGCACCTCCAGGGTTCCGTGTTCGGCACACCATTTTTCGATGTAGGGCCAATCGAGTTCCGTCTCGCCTTGGATTGCCATCACGGAGACCGCGTCGTCGAAGTCCTTTGACCGCTTGGCCCCATGAGACCAACGAAGCTTCTGAACGATGACATCTTCCGGTGTGGGCAACCACGATTCACGCGACATCAAGGTCAGCTTCCTGCGCCTGAAAAAACGACTCTGATCATGAGGGTCCGAACTCAGCTCGAACAATTCGATCAAGAACGGGATTTCCGGCACTTGGATGATCTGCCGCCACGTGCCAGTCACCATCTCGAAACTCACCTGCGGATCCACCTTGAAGGCATCCGGCAGGCGTGCGAACAGCCGTTGCCGATCCGCCGCGACGATTCTCAGCACGAAATCCGCATCCTTCGTGGCGCGTGGCACACCATAACGATTCGATGAAAACGAACCGTCCACCATGTAATCAAACCCGAGTTCGTTCAAGGCATCTAGCAAAACGGCAACCGCCTCCTCGCCTGTCTTCATGGGATCGGGTGGCGGGTGGTTTCCAGTTTCTTCAGGCGGGCGAAACGTTGGAGCAGCATACGATGGATTTCCTCCTCCGTCGCGGAGGGTTGCTCATCCCGCAGACCCTCTTTCATGCGCCCGCAGACTCCCGCAAACAGCCTGGGTCCTGCAAGCACGCGCTCTTCCGCAGTCATGCGGCGTGCCTGCCGGACCTTTGCCAGATCGGCAAAGCGGGCGTCGCGCGCAATCGCTTCTTGCATGCGGGCAGGTTACACGCACCCCAGACTCAAGCAAGCATGACGTTTGGCCCCGACAGCAGGACGTTTGGCCCGCGCCTGCCCGGCTTTCCGCGCGCTGGATTTTTAGTGCCATATTGGCGAATTCCTGCTTTCTCTCGCCCGCGCCGCCGTTTGATTCGCACGCCATGTCCACTGAGTTGACCCGCAATTTCTCGATCATTGCCCACATTGATCACGGGAAAACCACGCTTTCGGACCGGCTGATGGAGTCCACCCTGACCGTCACGCTGCGTGAGAGCACGGCCCAGCAGCTCGATTCGATGGATCTGGAGCGGGAAAAGGGCATCACTATCAAATCCCACCCGGTGGCCATGGAATACACCGCCAAGGATGGCAAAACCTACAAGCTCAACCTGCTGGATACTCCCGGCCACGTGGATTTCTCGTACGAGGTGTCGCGTGCGCTGGCCGCGTGTGAGGGTGCCATCCTGATGGTTGATGCCGCGCAGGGCGTGGAAGCCCAGACCGTGGCCAACCTGCACCTCGCCACCGAGCAGAATCTAACTATCATTCCGGTCCTCAACAAGATCGACCTGCCCGCCGCGGACGTGGCGAAGTGCCAAAAACAACTCGAGGAAATCCTCTGCATCCCGGCCGAGGATTGCATCCCGGCCTCCGCCAAAAATGGCATCGGCATCGAGGAAATCCTCGAGGCCATCATCGCGCGTATTCCCCCACCCAAGGAAAACCCCGACAAACTGTTACGCTGTTCGGTGTTTGATTCGCTCTACGACACGTATCGCGGCGTGGTCTCCTACGTCCGCGTGTTCTCCGGCTCGGTCAAGCGCGGCCAACGCGTGAAACTTTTCGCCACCGACCACACTTACGAGGTCAAGGAAGTCGGCGTCTTCACCCCGAAAATGACCGTCCGCGCGAAACTCGTGGCCGGCGATGTCGGCTATGTCATCGCCAACATGAAATCCGCCAGCGAGGTGAAGATCGGCGACACGATGACCGACGCCACCCATCCGTGTGCCGGGCCGTTGCCGGGCTACAAGGTGATCCAGCCGATGGTGTTTTCCGGCGTCTATCCGGTCGATTCGTCGGATTACGAGGCGCTGAAAATGTCGATGGGAAAACTCCAGATCAACGATCCGGCATTCACCTATCAGCAGGAAAGCTCGACCGCGCTGGGCTTTGGCTTCCGCTGCGGCTTCCTCGGCCTGCTCCACATGGAAATCATCCAGGAACGCCTGCGCCGTGAGTTCGACATGGACGTGATTTCCACCTATCCGTCGGTCATCTATCAGATCACGCTCACCGACGGTTCCGAGCTCATTGTGGACAATCCGGCGCTGTTTCCGGAAACCCAGATGATCCAGGAAATCCGCGAACCGATGGTCAATGTCTATATCATGGTGCCCGGCGATTACATCGGCGACATCATGCAACTGGTACTCGAAAAGCGCGGCGAGGTGACCCACACTGAGACCATCGACGATACCCGCGTGATGCTTTCCTGTGCGCTGCCGCTGGCCGAAATCCTGGTGGATTTCAACGACAAGCTCAAATCCATGACCCGCGGTTATGGCTCGATGGAATACGAGCACGCCGGCTACCGCGCGGCGAAAATGGTCAAGATGGACATGCTCATTGCCGGCGACCCGGTGGAGGCGTTTTCCACCATTGTCCACCGCGACAAGGCGGAATCCTACGGCCGCACTCTCGCCTCGAAACTCAAGGAAGTCATTCCCGCGCACTTGTTTGTGGTGGCCATCCAGGCCGCCGTCGGTGGCAAGATCGTTGCCCGCGAGTCGATTTCCGCCATGCGCAAGAACGTGACGGCCAAGTGTTACGGCGGGGACATCACCCGCAAGCGCAAGCTGCTGGAAAAACAGAAGGAAGGGAAAAAGAAAATGAAGCTCTTCGGCCGGGTGAACATCCCGCAGGACGCTTTCATCAAGGTACTCAAGTCGGGAGACTGAGCTGATGCGATGCATGGGCTGGCCGCCACCACCTGGCCGTGCCGGCCTGTTAGAAGGCGGCATCTGGCGGCGGCTTGTGCCGGTTATGTCCAGTCCACTTGAATTTCGGTGGTGCGGCCGCTTTTGTCATCATATTTGAGTGCGCCGTGTGCGAGTGCGTATTCATGCACACACTTGGTGACCTTCACGTCGAAGGCGCAGTATTCGGCAATTTTGCGCAGCGGGGCGAAGTCGCCGGATTTCTTGTGTTCCTGCCACCAGCGCAGGGCGTTCAGGCCATCGGCGGATTTGCCGGTGCCGAGGGATGCGGCGGCCACGGCGTCGAGTTTGAGGCGGAATCCTAACAGTTTTTCCAGTTCGAGCATCATGTCGAGGTTGACGGTTTGTTCGGCGAGCGTGTGGAACAGATAGGGCTGGAGGACGGGATAGTCGAACTGGAGGTGGTTCCAACCGACGACGAGGTCGGCGCGGATGAGTTCCTCGCCGAGTTTTTCCATTTCGTTTTCCGGATAGATTTCATAGGATCCGCGGGCGGTGCTGAAGGTGACGGCCACCGAAACGTTCATTTTGTCCTTGTGCGAGAATCCGCCCACGTCGCCGAAGCTGCGTTGGGTTTCCAGATCGAAATAGACGATGTTTTTGCCGGCCACGCGGGATTCATAGCGAGGTCACCGGGTGTCGGGCAAGCCTTTGGGTGGGCCACGGGTCATGTCCTTGCTTGGCCCGCCGCGGATCATCCTGCATGTTGCACGCATGCAGGCCATGCAGTTCGGACAATCCGTCGTTGCGATTTTGAAACGCGACCAGCGCTTTCATCCGCATGCCTACTTTTTTCTCAAGGACGCGTTGGATTTCACGCTCAAGCGGATTGCCGAGGCCCATGGCGGGCAAGCCCGGCATGTCAGTGGTCCAGAACTGTTAGCTGGTTTCCGTGATTTTGCGCTCGAACAATTCGGACCCATGGGCTCCACGCTGATGAGTGAATGGGGCGTGTGCAAGTGCCAGGACGTGGGCGACATGGTGTTCCACCTCATCGAGGAGCAGGTCTTCGGCAAACAGGACTCCGACCGCCGCGAGGACTCTGGTGAAACCTTTCCTGCCGCGACGCAAAACCACTCCCCAACAGGTGTCGCCGCAGCCGGCCACGGTTTTATCCTAGCCCGGGCTCCACCCTTTGTGCCGGTCACGATCATGAATCCAGTGCTTATCATCGGAGCTGGCGGAGTCGGTAATGTGGTCGCCCACAAGTGTGCCATGGTGCCGGAAGTTTTCGGGGAAATCACCTTGGCCTCGCGCACCCTCGCGAAGTGCGATGCCATCGCCGCCGCCGTGCAACAACGGACCGGGCGCAGCATCGCCACCGCCCAAGTGGACGCCGACAACCCGGCGCAAACCGCCGCCCTCATCCGCCAAACCGGTGCGCAATTGTTGCTCAACGTGGCGCTTCCCTATCAGGACTTGCAGCTCATGGAGGCTTGTCTGGCAGCAGGTTGCCACTATCTGGACACGGCGAATTACGAACCGCAGGACGTCGCGAAATTCGAGTATTGCTGGCAATGGGCCTATCAGGAACGTTTCGAGCAAGCCGGGCTGTGCGCGTTGTTAGGTTCGGGTTTCGACCCCGGCGTGACCAACGTGTTCACCGCGTGGGCGCTCAAGCACCATTTCGATGAACTCCACACCCTCGATATCATCGACGTCAATGGCGGCAACCACGGCCTCGCCTTTGCGACGAATTTCAACCCGGAGATCAACATCCGCGAAGTCACCGCCGCATGCCGCCACTACGAAAACGGCCGCTTTGTCGTCACCCCGCCGATGTCGCTGCACCAGCCATTCACCTGCCCGGAGGGTGTGGGCACCTATGAAATCTATCGGATGTATCACGAGGAACTCGAATCCCTGGTCAAACACATCCCGACACTCCGCCGCGCCCAATTCTGGATGTCATTTTCGCCCACCTACCTGCAACACCTCGAAGTGTTAGGCAACGTCGGCATGACCCGGATCGATCCGGTTCTTTTCAAGGGCGTGGAAATCGTCCCCTTGCAATTTCTCAAGGCGATCCTGCCCGATCCCGGGGATCTCGGCAAATCCACCACGGGCCGCACCTGCATCGGCAACGTGATCACCGGCCTCCAGGACGGGCAATTCAAGGCGATCTTTATTTCTAACATCTGCGACCACGCCGCCTGCTTCGCGGAAGTCGGATCGCAGGCGATTTCCTACACCACCGGGGTGCCGGCGATGATCGGTGCCAAGCAGATACTCGCGGGAAACTGGAACCAACCCGGCGTCTGGAACATGGAACAGCACGACCCCGATGCTTTCATGGCCGACCTCAACGCCCACGGCCTGCCGTGGCGCTGTGTCGAGTTGACGCCAGCCGCCGCCGCATCATTCCGCGTGGCGTGACGGCAGGCGGGGACGCCTAATGTTGACGTAAGTGCCGGCGCGGTGCATGACTGTTGCATGTCCATGCAATGCCCGCTCCCCTATGCCGACGACGAATGCATAACGCTGGCGCATGGCGGTGGCGGCAGACTGGCGTGGGAACTTCTGGAAAAGGTTTTCCTCCCCGCCTTGGGCGATCCTGTTAGGCATGAACGGCACGATGGTGCGGTGCTCGATCCGGCGGGGGCGAAGGTGGCGTTTTCCACCGACGCGCATGTGGTGAGTCCGTTGTTTTTCCCCGGCGGCAGCATCGGTCATCTGGCGGTGTGTGGCACGGTCAACGATCTGGCCATGTGCGGCGCGCAACCGCGCTGGCTATCCACGGCCTTTGTGCTCGAAGAGGGACTCCAGTTAGAAATTCTGCGGCGGGTGCTCGCCGACATGCGCGCGGCGGCGGATGAGGCCGGGGTGAGGATCGTCACGGGCGATACCAAAGTGGTCGAGCGGGGCAAGGCGGATGGACTCTACGTGGTCACCGCCGGCGTCGGGGTGGTGCGGGCACCGGCCCCGGTGCGACCGCAGGAGGTCACGCCGGGGGATGTGATCCTGCTCAGCGGCGACCTCGGCCGACACGGGGCGGCGGTGCTGTCCGTGCGCGAGGGCTTGGAGTTTGAGCCGGCACCGCTGAGCGACTGCCAGGCGCTCCACCTTCCGGTGCTGGCGCTGTTAGAGGCCGGGGTGACGATCCATTGCCTGCGCGACTGCACCCGCGGCGGCCTGACCGCCGCTCTAACGGAAATCGCGCGGGACGGCGGGGTGCGCCTGCGGGTTCACGAGGCGGCGATTCCGGTGTCGCCCGGGGTGGCGGCGGCCTGCGAGTTGTTAGGGCTGGATCCGCTGCAACTGGCGTGTGAGGGTCGTTTCATCGCCTTTGTCCCGGCGGCGCAGGCCGAGTTGGCTCTAACATTGCTGCGGGCCGATCCGGCAGCGGCAGCGGCGGTGTGCATCGGCACGGTGATCGCTGCGGAAACCCCGGGCTCGGTGGAATTGGAAACCACCCTCGGCGTATTGCGTGCCCTTGATTCACCGGCGGGCGAGCAGATGCCGCGCATCTGCTGAGCGCTTCAGAAAGCAAGATGGGGCAGTGTCTCTGGGGCAGTCCCCGCATCGTAGCATTTTGGGAATTTTGAATGATGGATTTTGAATTTTGAATGGAAGAGGGAGA
>JAPLUJ010000454.1 GCA_026397695.1 Verrucomicrobiota bacterium
CGCGTCGTGACTGTCATGCTGAACATCGGTGAGCTTCTGCTGGATGTCGCGCTTGTGATGGTCGTATACGAGCACAATGGCGCCGACGACCTCCTTGCCTTCCTGCCATTCACCGCGCACCAGAGCACTGCGGATCAAGTCGCCCACTGCCTTGGACCGGGTGGGACAATTCTCGGCCTTGATTTTCCGGTCGAACTTATCAACCAAATCCTTTTCGAGTGAGACGCTGAAGCGAACGATAGCCATGATGGGTGAGTGTCGGATGGAAAAGCAGCGATGTTGCTATTCAGCTTTTTTTGACTGATACAAGAATGGCGGTGAGGATCGCACGGCTCTTGACCGATCTGTCACCTTCGCCGTGAGCGCAAATAATGATTTGTGTATAAAGACCAGGGCCGGACCGGAGGGCGGGAAAGGGGTTGATTATTTCCCCGTCATCCAAGGGCAGTCTTTCTTGATCTCACAGTTTCTGCAGCCCACAAGTTTCGCGATCAAGGGAATGGCGACGAACCCTACGAAACAGAAGACCGAGAGCAAGACGAGTCTCCCCATTGAGAACTCGGAATGGAGCAACCAGGCGCCTCCGCCAAGCGGAATGAACCAGCAGGGAAACATGATGACGATGTTCCGCCTGAATACCTCTCTGAAGTTCTCTCCTGACTTGCGGCGGAAGAAGCGAGCCGCAAGCACTCCGTAACCGCATGGACAGGCGCGGGTGCCGAAATGGTGACAGGAAGGGCAGATGCGTCCCCAGAAAAGAACGATGGTCAGGGCGCAATAGGCGAGAAACAGCGCGGCGAACGTCCATCCCAACGGCACCAGCAATGCCGCGCCCAAAACAAACAGGATGGCGGTTGGCACATTGTCCAGGATGACGAGCCAGGTCGGGACCGCCCTGCCGCAAGAAAGCGGAATGCCACAACCCGCAGTCGGTTTCTGTTCCATGGTTTCTTTGTTCATGATTGTTTCGCAGGTTGCCTGAAGTCATCCTATTTCCCGGATGCTCGCTTTTCCATTAATCTGATAGAAGCGCGAAGGGTTGGCTAACGGGGAGACACATAGTTCCCGGCACGCGGGGTGGCAAGGATTTATCTTCTGGCGGCGGCAATTGAAGCCGTGGCCCGCTCCGTCTGCAAAACTCACTCCTACAAAGTTCCGGGGTATTATGCGGCTGATGGCGATGCGGGCGAAACCAGCGCGACCTCCGGCAACAAGTGGGCGCCAATTTCTGTCCCGACGAGGCCGCCCCCCGGACCTATGCGGTTTCATTCGTGCAGGGTGCCAGCATCGCCGCATGGCCAACATGGGTGAGCGGATCCGTCATTTTTCGTCGTTACAAAACGGGCATGAGGGGAGTTCCTTGGCGGCTGGCTTGGACGGTTCGGGGGTTTTGCCATGGAGTTGTGCGGGGATGGTGCCGTAGAGGCGGCTGGCGAGGATGACGGCGGTGACCAGGGCTAGTCCTCGGCGCAGGCGGCCCATCGCCAGCGGGGAGAGCTTGTGGCGGATACGGTGGAATTGGTGATGGGCCAGCCACAACAACGGCACTGTGCCGAGGCCGAAGGCCAGCGTGAACTCCGCGCCTTTGGCTGCGGAACCGGCTAACAACGCGACACCGAAGGCGGCATAGAGCGGCCCGCAGGGCAGGAACGGCGTGAGCAAGCCCATCGTCGCAGCAGCGCCGTAGGCGGAAAACCTGGTGGCTTTGAGACGGGCGCGGGCGGTGAGACGGTTGAGGATGGCGGGACGAGGAATCTTCTTGTCCCAACCGAAAGCCATGACCACCAGCACCGCCACCAGCACCCATGGCAACAGCACGGCCGGGGAATCGAAAAACCATTTCAACGGCTGCTGGCCGAGCGCGCCGCACACCGCGCCGATGATGCCGTAGGACAGCAGGCGCGACGCGTGATAAAGCGTGGCCGTGGTGAGCCGCTCGCCCTCGGATTTCGCCAGGTTGCCCAGACCGCAGGCGAGCGGCCCGCACATGCCGACACAATGCAGGCTGGTGAGCAGGCCGAAGCCGAGTGCGGCAACCGTGGTGATCGGGAGTGAGGATGGTTCGATCATGGGATGGTGGTGGCTGCGGTTGAGTCAATTATACCCCAAAAGAATCAGGCATCAACGCCGCGTGGTTGTTCTTTGACCAATACCGCAACGATTCCGGCCAGCACGAGCATGACGCCGAAGACGCAAACAATTGCGGCACCGAATGGCAAGTATTGATAGAATTAAACCATCAGGCCGGTGGCACCGCCGACCAGGGACAACACCACACGAGTTGGTAACACGCGCCTTGCCCAACGCATATTTTTTGCAATTGCGGCTTGCTTTGTGTCGTCCATGGGCAACCGTGAGGGCCTCCGGCAGGCGGCCATGAGATCCTGCCGGAGACTAGCAGATGACACCCATCAGACATTGCAGCCGCTTCTGGTCCTTCACGGCAATGGTCGTGATCGCCCAGTTGCTCGTCGTGCTGGCGATGGCTTCAAACCATGCGCTGCATAAGTGCCTGCACGACCATGCCGACGAACACGGGCACGTGTGCGCGGTGACGTTGATACTCAGTGGCGCTTATGACACCGTGGTTCCGGACATCGTTCCGGTGGATGTCGAATCGCCCCCGCCACTGGCACCGGTTGCCATTCCGCCAGTGGATGTCCCGATGCCGTCCCACCTGATCGGTGGGGTTCTGGCGCACGCACCTCCAAGGGGACCGTAGGGAACGGTTTAGTTTGCCCTTGTATGTGTTTTGAGCGGCCACACGGCGCCTTGGTGGCGCGTGTCGTCATGCCGCAATGCCATTTTGGCGCCGCCACCATCATCTAACATACCTATGAAATCAATTTCCAAAATCGTACCCGTGAATCCACTCACCCGCTCCGTCATCAGGGCACTTGGCCTGATTGCGGCCACCACCCAGATCACCTTTGCGGAGGAAGCCGCCGATCCGGCGAAGTCCGAGATCGCCGAACTCCGCCAGCAAGTCCAGGACCTAACCAAGCTGGTCAAGGACCTCCAGCAGCAGGTCGCAGCGCGACCCGCCGCAGCACCGGCCGCCCGATCAACTCGCGCGCTCCGGCCATCACCGACCAACGATTCCAAGGCCGCCATCGGCACAGCGCCGCCGGCAGCGCCTGATCTAACAGGCATGGCGCAGGCCGATCCTCTGCCCGTGCCGAAGCGCTCCGATTTGAGTCTATTCAACCCGGAGATTTCCGCAGCCATTGATATCATCGGTTCGTATTCCGCGAGTGCCAACAACTTCAACATCACTCCGCGCGACATCGAGTTGATGGTCCAGGCCAACGTCGATCAACTGGCCCACGCCTATGTCGTTTTCAATGCCGAGAGCGAACTCGACCCATGGACGAAGACCGATCCGTTCGGCGAAGTTTCGTTGGGGGTGGAGGAGGCGGCGATTGAAACCACCGCGCTGCCCTATGGACTTGGCGTGAAGGCCGGCCTGTTCTTCGCGGATTTCTCGCGGCTGGGGAAAGTCCACAGCCACGAGCTGCCGTTTACCGACCGGCCCGCTTCGTTAGAAGGGATTCTGGGAGGAGAGACCAAGGCGCGCGGTGTCGAACTGAGCTGGGTGCCTCCGGTCGGCCGGTACTTCCGGTTCACGGCGGGGGCGGTGGACGGCATCGGCGCGGAAACGGCGGCCACCGGGCTGTTCACCACATTGGGCGGCGACGCGGAGAACCTCTTTGCCAACAGCGATCACCGCTCGTTCAGCGACCTCACATACTATGGCCGCGCAGCAACCATTTTCGAACTCGGCGGGAACACCACCCTCAACGTCGGACTCGACTATGCCTACGGCCGCGAACAGGGGACGCGCCAACTCGCCAGTGCCGATTTCAAACTCACCTGGCTGCCAGACACCGCGAGTTTCAATCGCCTGGAAGTCGGCGGCGAAGTTCTCCACGGCAAAAACCGCGGGGCGTTCGGCCCGGACGCGATATTTGCCGGGGGCCCGGCCCGTGGCGACTCCACCGCGAGGGGCGCCTATGTTTACGCGCAATACCGGATCGGCAAAGAATGGGAACCGGGCATCCGTTACGATTGGTTCCGCCCGGAATGTTGGTCCCAATCGGATGCCGACGCCGACGGCACGGCCGATGGCATGGCCCGCTCGACGCGATCCCAAAACTCCTTGTCCGCATATCTGACGTACAACCTCAGCGAATACAACCGCCTGCGTTTTGCTGTCAGTCATATCAACGGTGAGTCGGGAAGCTTCTACGGCAAGGACGACGACTGGGTCGGCTACCTCCAGTGGACCGCCATCCTCGGCGCCCACAAACATTCCTTCCAACCCTGAACCCCGACTTCCATGAAAACCATTATTGCCACATTTCTAATTGTTAGCGGACTCCTCCGCGCCGCACCCTTGAATGTCGTCGTCACCCTGCCCGATCTGGCAGACATTGTTCCGCCAGACCAGCGCGAACGCGATCTGGACCTGTTCTTCCCGTGGGCGCTGACCAGCGAGGAGGGCGCGCGCATTGCACTGGAGTGCGAAGCCGCAGCCCTATCCACGGATAAGCGCATCACCAACAGCGAAGGGGCCGGAGTTTCGGCCCAGCAATCGCATTTTTTCAGCGCCAATACGCATGGCTTTCGCGGCGGCTACGCCAGCTCGCGCCATTCGTTATCCGTCTCGCCTATTGCAGGCAAAGGCAAAGATATGCAGCGCGACGGCTGGTATAGCTCCATGCGTAAAGCCTCTGAAC
>JAPLUJ010000708.1:0-2635 GCA_026397695.1 Verrucomicrobiota bacterium
TCATGCCGGTCATTTCGATGTTTTATGGGATCATTGTGTCGATGTACTTCCTCGACAACAGGAGGCATCAACGGCCGCACCTGCATGTCCGCTACCAGGAGCACGAAGTGGTCCTGGCAATTCCGGACGGTGAAGTCTTGGAAGAATCGATCCCCGGCAGCAAGCTGAAACTGGTACTTGCGTGGATGGAGATTCACCGGGATGAACTTCTCGCGGACTGGGAACTTGCGGCGAGTGGTCAGCAACCTTACAAAATCGAACCGCTGAAATAGATGATGAATCCGCGCGTGGCATCCATTCAACCCGAGGCTAACTATCGGCTCCGCATTCTCTTCACGAATGGCGAGCAAGGAGTCTACGACTGTTCGCATCTACTCGATTTCGGGGTGTTTCGCGAATTACGTGATCCGGAGTACTTCCGTCGCGCCGCAGTGGCATACGGAACGGTAGCATGGCCGCACGAGCAGGATATCTGCCCCGACACCCTCTACGAGGAGGCCATCCGGGGGCCAATATCCGTTGTTTCACCAGACGGTGCACCCATCAGCAGGCAAATTCGCAGTCGTTGACCTCTGCACTCGCATCCAATCATCAACCCCCAACTCACCCTCATGAAACCCCTGTTATCCGCCGTGATGCCGTTGTTGTTGCTCAACTCGTGCGTGTTCGAGTCGCCGTTTGAAGCCGTGGCCAGGATCCCCACCGATCCAAGGCTGTTAGGACGCTGGGAGGAGGTTCGGGACAAGCCCGAGGCACAGCCCGACCGCATGCTCGTGCTCCAGCACTCGGCCAACGAATATGTGGTGGAGTATCCGGTGGGTGCCAAAGCGATGTTTTTCCGGGCTTATACCGTACAGTTGGAGGCGAAGCCCTACATCCAGATCCAGTTGTTAGGCACGGCGGAGGGTCCGGCCAAGCCGGCGGACCGCAAATACCATCTGCTCAAGGTAAGTGTGGACGGGGACGCCGTCGAAATGCGCACCCTGGATGCGGAGGTGCTCGGCAAAAACCCGGGCGACCAGGCACACCTGAAAGCGGCGTTCGCAAAGCATAAGGACGATCTCAAACTCTTCGGAGATCCGGTGATATTCCGCCGGATGAAGTAGGCCGTTGCTCCGTGTTACGATCGCCATGACCTCAATCTGCGGTTTGATATCAGCAGGCGGTTGCGCGAAGTCGCTCCGGATGATATCCCGGTGCTGCTTCCGACACCGGAACAAAGGATTGCCATGAAAAAGTTTCTCTTCGCGTGTGTTCTGCTGGCGCTTGCCGCAGGCATCGGCTGGCAATTCCGCGACAAATTCCGGCATGCCGACGCCGCGCTCATGCTTTACGGCAACGTGGACATCCGCGGTGTGGACCTCGGATTCCGCGTGGCCGGCCGGTTGTTAGAGGTGTGCCAGGACGAGGGCGATGCGGTGCAGGCAGGCGACTTGCTGGCACGCATCGATGACGAGCCGTACGCGCACGAACTGGCGCGCGCCGAAGCCGAACTGGCGGCGGCGCAAGCCGATCTGCGGATGAAGCAATCGGGCTATCGCAAGGAGGAAATAGAGCAGGCGCGGGCGGTCCTGGAGGAAAGCCGGGTGGTTGCCAAGGATGCGGAGCGCGCCTATCAGCGGCAGACCAAATTGGTCGGGGGAGGCGGCACGTCCCAACAAAACCTGGATAGCGCGCAAGCGGCATCCGACGAGGCGCAGCAACGGATGAAGGTGGCCGAAGCGAAATTGAAACTGCTGGAAGCCGGCTTCCGTGCCGAGGAAATCGAGGCCGCCGCCGCGCAGGTGGCCCAGGCCCGAGCGGCACGTGAAACCGCCGCGCTGCGCTTGGCGGATACCGAACTCAAGGCACCGTCCGATGGGATAGTTCTAACGCGCGTACTGGAACCGGGGGCGATCGTGCAGGCCGGGACCACGGCGCTTTCTCTATCACTGGAGCATCCGGTGTGGGTGCGTGCTTATGTGCATGAGCGCGAACTCGGCCGGGTGCCACCCGGCACGCGAGTGCTGTTAGCCGTGGATGGTCAACCGGACCGGCAGTTCCATGGCAAGGTCGGTTTCGTTTCACCCCGCGCCGAATTCACGCCGAAATCGGTGGAAACTCCGGAGTTGCGAACCTCGCTGGTCTATCGACTGAGGGTGGTTGTCGAGGATTCTGATGGTTCGTTGCGGCAGGGCATGCCGGTCACGGTTACCATCGCTCCAACCCCGCAATGATGTGTCGGACGTTGTGGTCAGTTTCCAGGCGCTCACCAAGTCCTTTGCGGGCATGGGATCACCGGCGTTGGACGCGCTCACCGGTGAAATCCGCGGCGGCATCATCACCGGCCTGGTAGGCCCGGACGGGGCGGGAAAAACCACCTTGCTGCGGCTCATCGCAGGATTGCTGGTTCCCAGTGCGGGCCGCCTTGCCACCCTCGGGCGCGACCCCGTGCGCGAAACCCAGCTGCTGCACCGCGAGATCGGTTACATGCCGCAAAAGTTCGGCTTGTATGAGGACTTGTCGGTCCTCGAAAACCTAACACTCCACGCCGATCTGCGCAATGTCACCGGACAGGACCGGGTGGCAACCTTTGCACGACTGTTAGAATTCACCGATTTGCAGCGCTTCACCGGACGTTTCGCCGGCAAGCTTT
>JAPLUJ010000708.1:2647-6393 GCA_026397695.1 Verrucomicrobiota bacterium
GCGCTTCACCGGACGTTTCGCCGGCAAGCTTTCCGGCGGCATGAAGCAGAAGCTCGGGCTTGCCTGCGCGTTGTTAGGAAAACCGCGTTTACTGTTGTTGGATGAGCCGGGTGTGGGAGTGGATCCGATTTCCCGCAAGGAACTCAGGAAAATGGTCGGGTGTTTGGTGGACGACGGCATCGCCGTGGTGTGGAGCACGGCCTATTTGGAGGAGGCTGCGTTATGTGGAACCACGCTGGTGCTCAATGAGGGCAAACTGATATTTTCTGGCGAGCCCGCCGCCATGACCGCGCCGCTGGCCGGCAGATGCTGGCAGCTGAGGGATTCCGGAAACAACCAACGCCGCTTGCTCGCACAGGCACTCGACCGCCCGGAAGTGAGCGATGGCACGATCCAGGGGCACCACCTGCGCTTGACGTTGCGCGAGGGCGCGCAAGTGTTTCCACCGGAACTGATAGGTGCTCCGCCCGGCACCGCGTGGGCCCAAGTGGCACCGCGCTTCGAGGACGCGTTCATCGATCGAATGGGCGGCGGACCGGGCGGGCAATCCGTGCTGGCACGCCATGTTCGTGCCATTTCCAGCGACGGCGAGGTGGTCATCGAGGCACATCAACTCACCAAGAAATTCGGCGATTTCACCGCCACCGACGAGGTCACCTTCCAAGTCCGCCGCGGCGAGATATATGGATTGTTAGGGCCTAACGGGGCCGGTAAGTCCACCACCTTCAAAATGATGTGCGGATTGCTCAAACCCACCTCGGGCCGGGCCACGGTCGTCGGCCTCGACCTGCGCCACAGCGCCGGCCGGGCGCGGCAGAAGCTCGGCTACATGGCACAGAAATTCTCGCTCTACGGAAATCTAACGGTCCGCAGCAACCTGGAGTTTTTTTCCGGCATCTATGGACTCACCGGTGCTTGGCGCCGGAGCCAAACCGCAACCATGGCCGAGATTTTCCATCTCGGACCGTTTCTCGATGCAAAAACCGATGCGCTGTCGCTCGGTTTCAAACAACGGCTCGCGCTGGCCTGCGCGGTCATGCACGAGCCGGACATTTTGTTTCTCGACGAACCCACCTCGGGGGTGGACCCGGTGACGCGGCGCGAGTTCTGGACGCACATCAACGGTCTCGTCGAACGCGGGGTGCCGGTGATGGTGACCACCCATTTCATGGATGAGGCGGAATACTGCGACCGTATCGGACTGGTCTTCCGCGGACGTCTCATCGCCGATGGCACTCCAGATGCATTGAAAGCACGGGCCGCCACGGAGGATCACAAAAACCCGACAATGGAGGACGCCTTCATCGCCCTGATCCGCGGCACGGAGGAGACCTGAGCAGATTTACAGATTGGTAATTGCAGATTTGAGATTTGAGATTTATTTCATGGCAAAAAACCCTTGGCATCGCGCAACGCACGGGTATGCTCAGCGAACACAAATTCCACCCCCAACCCCACACCATAAATATCATGTCAACCTATCAGAATGCTTTGGTGATTTCAGGAGGAGCCAGCGGGATCGGTGCCGCATCCGTGCAGGCGGCACTGGGCCGTAATTGGCTGGTCGCGTGTTGTGATGTCGTGCCGGTGGAAAAAACACCGGCATTCCTGTTAACAGATCAAGTGCTCTATCTCCAGGGCGATGTCAGGAGTGCCGAAGCCATGACGCAATTCGCGCGGCAGGCAACCGGGTTTTTCTGTGACCGTAATGGCGGGGTGGTTCCGCAACTCGGCGTGGTCGCCTGTGCGGGCATCAGCCGTCGCGGGGCCCCGGAGCAGGTCAAGCTAATGAAGGACATCAACGAGGGGGGAACTTCCAATCTGCTCAATGCGTTCGCCAAAAACCTGGAGCAGCAGGGACTGTTTGTGGGATTGAGTTCAATCGTGGCGGCGGAGGGGATCGCAGTGAAGGGCGACGAAGAATACAAACTCACCAAACTTGAAGCGCGCCGGATCGCCACCGAACAGGCCGCCCTGCTCCATGTGCGCGGATTTGCGGTTGCCCCCGGAGCCATCGACACACCCATGACGCGTCATGAGGCGATCTTTGCCATGCTGCTTCTCGGCGCCGCCCAGGTTTTCGGGCATCCCGACCATGCGCACCATGCGGAGATCACCCGCCTGGCAGGAGTCCCGCAAGGTGCCACTCCGGCGGATATCCTGTGCGGGCTGTTAGGGCTGGCGCTCACGGAGGCTGACGACTTTGGACGGGTGCGGGCGAGCATGACCAAGGATCCTTCCCTAACAACCATAGGCAAGGCATATATGCTCTACACCAACCTCAAGGGTGCGGACGGCCAGATCCGCCCCCGGCCCGAGTTGATTGTGCGCGCGGCCGATATTCTAACGGAACTGGACGTAGTCATCGGTCCCGAGGTGGTGGCCGGCCGCATGCTCGATCAGTTAGCCACCGGCCAAGTCCCCGAGGGCGGACTGCTGCGTGCCTATAGCAGAAACGGCCAAGACCGGATCCGTGAACTGCTGCGGTCATTCGCGGGTTAGCGAAGGGAGGCGCGGCATGCGTTTCTTCTTTCCATGGCGTGCTGGATTGTTAGCCTCCGGCAAAAGCAATGCCGAAATCTTCCAAAGTCGCCCCCAGGAAGGCCAAACCCGGGAAAAACAAATCCCTCGAATCCTGGATTTGGGACGCCGCGTGCTCCATCCGGGGGGCCAAGGATGCGCCGAAATACAAGGATTTCATCCTCCCGCTGATCTTCACCAAGCGCCTCTGCGATGTTTTCGATGACGAGCTGAACCGCATTGCCGCCGAGGTGGGGTCGCGGAAAAAGGCATTCCAGCTCGCCAAGTCCGACCACAAGCTCGTCCGTTTTTACCTGCCGCTCATGCCGGACGATCACGAGCAACCGGTGTGGTCGGTCATCAGGAAAATCTCCGACAAGATCGGCGAAGGCGTCACCTCCCACATGCGGGCCATCGCCAAGGAAAACCAGGGCTTGCAGGGCATCATCGACCGCGTCGATTTCAATGCCACCACCCACGGCCAGCGCGACATCGATGACGACCGCCTCTCCAACCTGATAGAAGCCATCAGCACCAAGCGCCTCGGGCTGGAGGACGTGGAGGCCGACATCATCGGCAAGAGTTACGAATATCTGCCGGAGAATCTCTTCTACAACACCAGCGCCCCCGGCATCGTCCTGTTCCTGCACGCGGCCAAGCCGAAGAACCGCAAGGGCAAGGTCTTTCTCGTCAATGCCAGCCAGATCTTTGAAAAAGGCTCTCCCAAGAACTTCATCCCGGACGCGGGCATCCAGCGCATCGCCGATATTCTCATCGGCTGGAAGGAAGAGGAAAAACTCAGCCGCATTGTCGATCACGCGGAGCTGAAGAAAAACGACTACAACATCTCCCCCAGCCGCTACATCCACACCAGCGACGCCGAAACCTACCGGCCCATCGCCGAGATCGTCGCGGAACTCGATGCCATCGAAGCCGAGGCCAAGGAAACCGACAAGGCCCTCCGGATTATCCTCAAACAGCTTGGCGTATGAAAAAGAAGTCAGCGTCATCAACGATTCACGTCCGGGGCACGGAAATCGCGGTCATTCGCCGTGACGAAGAGGATTTCATTTCCCTGACCGACATCGCCAAATCAAGAAATCCGGAGCACCCGGACGATCTGATCCGGAATTGGCTGCGAAACCGGAATACTCTGGAACTCCTCGGCATCTGGGAACAGCTTCACAACCCCGATTTTAATCCCGTCGAATTCGACGGGATTAAAA
>JAPLUJ010000234.1 GCA_026397695.1 Verrucomicrobiota bacterium
ACTCTTCATCCACGGCGTTGAAAATCCTCTTATCCCTAGCCTAAGACTTTGGCTCTTAATCTAGCCGATGGACAGGTGTATACCTACAGTGGGGTGATTCGGGGTCAAACCCTGCGTAACGATGGCTCGAATCTGTCCGGCGATATGGCACTCGTCGTCAACAAGGTATCCGGCAGCGCCGGCACGGGCGTTCAGCAGTGCCTTGATCGACAGGAATGGCACGGGTAACACCAGCCAGACAATCGCCCTCACCTACACCGTCGTTCCCGAGCCGGGAGTCGCGCTGCTGGGCGGTCTTGGAGTGCTCGCCTTGCTGCGGCGGATGCGCTGAGGCGTAAGGATTCTCTGGATGTAATGGGTTTTCTCCAGGATCAAGGAGCCACCGGATGCGAAGCATCCGTCTTACTCAGAAGATCCCGCCGGCATGCAGTTCCCGCAGAAAATCCGCGATCGGGAGCACTTCGACATCGCCAAACCGGTAGCTCCGCACGCCGCGATAGACACCGATCTGGCGTTCGACCTCGATGTCGCCGCTTGCCGCCATGTCCCGCATGGCGCGTTCCCACTGCCGTTTCCAGCGCGTCGCGTGCTTCACCTCAATGCAGACTGCCCGCGGTTTGTTACCGGGTTGGCGTTTGCGGGTTTCGATCACGAAATCGATCTCGGCACCGCCTCCGGTTTGATAGTAGGTGATCGGCCGGTGTCGGCCGCCGACGGTGTTCCATACACGCAATTCATGGTAGATGAGGGTTTCGAGCGCCGTGCCCCGCCAGTCCGCCGCCAACGGGTCGCGCAACAACCCGGCACAGGCCCGCGCCACCCCGGAGTCCAACCAGTAGAACTTCGGGCGAGCCGCTTCCCGCACCTTCAGACCCGGACGGTAGGCCGGCAGCGGAAACCCCAACAAGGTATCGCCCAGCAGTTCGAAATAGCCGTCCACCGTGGAACGGGGAACCTGTGCTTCACTGGCGATGTTCTGGGCGTTGAGGACCTGGCCGTTGAGCATTCCCGCGACGCCAAGGAAGCGTGCGAAGGGCGCAAACCGGCGCACCGACCCTTCCTCCTTGATTTCCTCGCGCAGATAGGTGCCGATATAGGCGCTCAGGATGTCCGGTGCGAGCGCGGCCTTGCCGACCACCACCGGCATCAGCCCCCACTCGATGGCGGCCTCCAGGTCGAACGATGCCCCCAACTCGGCGGAACTGAAGGGCTCCATGTCCAAGGTGAGAGCCCGGCCCGCCAGCAGATCCGCTCCGCCGCGTTTCAGCTTCCGCGCCGAGGAGCCGCAAAGCGCGAACCGCCAACCCTTCGCTTCCAGCAAGCGGTGCACCTCATCGAGCAAACGGGGAATCTTCTGCACCTCGTCCAACACGATCCATTGCCCGGCATCGGCATTTCCAATCAACGCTTCGAGCCGGCCCGGATCGGCCGTCAGTTCCAGTTGCAGCGAGGTCTCCAGCAAATCGAAATACCGGGCCCCTGGCAGCGCTTGGCGCAACCAGGTGCTTTTTCCCGTCCCGCGAGCGCCGAACAGGAAGAACGAATGGTCCGGCACGGCGAGCAAACGAGTCAGCGGCGGCTTGTTCATGGGCTCAAAATTGCAGCATTGCCGTGATTTTGCAAAACATTTTCACGGTAGAATGGGAAATTTGCTCTGTTTTTGCCACATTTCCGCGATCACGAACCACCGACTGCCGCCAAGCTACCCCTCTTCCCCTAGCGGCCCTTCATGTCGATCGCGTTGGTGAAGTCGACCGGCTGCGCGAGGCGCCTGGCCCAGGCTTGCTGGTAGGCGCGGGCCTTGGTGGCGTCGAAGGGCGCCACCGCAACCGGCGGCGTTCCGCCCCGGGCGGCGGCGATGGGCAGCAGGATCGTTAGAGCAAGGGCGCGGTGCACGGCGGGATATGGTGTTAGACTTCGCCTATTTTTTGGCGGGCGTGAGCAGCGGCGCGCCCGGAATACTCCACTCGAGGATGCCCATCGCATAGCGGGTTTTCTCGTTTTGCGTCTGCACTTCGAGGCGCAGCGCGCTGGTGGTCGCCGGCTTGAAGGTCACCTTGTTGAACTTGTCGGGCTCGCTGCCATAGCCGCTCGGATTTCCGACTTCCTTCCATTCCTTGCCGTCGAGATACATCACGCGCCACGATTTAGGCAGCCGCACATCACCTTTGGTCAGCGCTTCGTCGAACCAATAGACCGAGCATTCGGAGACGGTTAGAGGTTGGTCGAAATTCCGGCGCACCCAGTGCATCTTGCCGTGTTCGGCACCGCCGAACGAATAGGTGGTGAAATGGGGCGTGCGCGCATCGTGGGACGATTTCCCCTCCTTGCCGTCGAACATCGCCTCGTAGGGGTCGGTGTTGGCGCCGCGGGAGTAGGAAACGAGCGGTTCGGGCGGCAGTTTCCATTCGCGGGCATCGGGGCCGGTGCCGACGACCGGCAGCGCGCTCAGGCGGATGCGGGCGGCGCCCATCGGGATCAGGGTGATGGTTTCCTGCGGTTCTGCGGATTTCACCGGGCTCGGCTGGAGTTTGTCGACCAGGCCGAGGTGGTCTTCTTTCCAGTTCGGCAGCTTGCGCGCCTTGGCTTGGATTTCGACCGGCGCTCCCTCGTGGGTGAAGGGCATGTTGTTAGATGGCCATGGCTTGGTGACGACGCGGAACGATGAAGCGAGTTTGGCGGGGTCGAAATCGAGCGCGTAGTTCCACGGCGAGGCGGGCACGATCTCCCAGGCCGGCCATGGTTCCTTGTGGCGTTCCGGTTGATACGGAACGAGTTTTTCGGCGATCTTGAGCGAAAAGGTGATGGGACCGCGGTTGACCGAAACGCTATTCTGGTTGGCCTTCCAAGTGGTGATCGAAACGGGCATCGGGAACTGGAGAACCAGCGTATCGCCGGCCTTCCAGGTGCGGTCGATGCGCAGGAACGCCCCTGGGCGCGACTGGGAGGAGAGCGCCTTGCCGTTGAGCGTGAGCTTCGCGGTTTCGGTACACCAGGCGGGCACCCGCAGGTAAAGGGGGAATCCAACCGCCGCATCCGGTTTCACCTTGAAAGTCACGGTGCCATCGAACGGATAGGTGGTTTCTTCCGCGATGGTGACCTTGACGCCATTGCCGACCTTGGCGGTGACCGTGGAGGGCGAATACATCACGGCTGCGAACCCGTTGCCGGGCGTGGCCATCCACACGGTTTGGGCGAAGTAGGGCCAACCGGCGCCGGCATTGTGCTGGCAACAGCGGTGGTCGTGCGGGTTCATGACCTGCATCGGTCCGCCATCGGCGAGTTCGGGTGCCTTTGAACGGGCGTCGGAGTTGACCTGGTTGGGAGCACCGACCCGCCGTGTGGGATAGAGTTGGCAGTAACTTGGCTGGCAAGCGTCGCGCTCGGATGCAACACTAAGCGTGGTGAGGGGACAACAATCCGGTAATCCACTGGTGTCGCAGCGCAAGTTGTGAGCCCGGACGGGAGCATGGAAGCAGTCCCCGCGAATAGAGCATTGGTGGCGTTGGCTGGGTGAGAGGAGCA
>JAPLUJ010000049.1 GCA_026397695.1 Verrucomicrobiota bacterium
CAGATCTCGATTGGCAGCATCGCGACCCGGCGGACCGCATCATCGCCGCTACCGCACTGATTCACAAAGTTCCCGTGCTGACGAAAGACGATCTCTTCCATCAGCCGGAATGCCCGGTGGAGGTGGTGTGGTAGGCAGGACATGAGGGCTATACCAATGAATCGCGGGTTCCCTGTTTTATTGCCCCCCCATGGACTAGGACGGACCGGAGTCACGCCCTTCCTTGATTCAATAGCGTTCCGGAATTCTTTTTTGGTAAAGGCCAAAATGCTGGAACACCCATCCCCGAAAACGACGCCTGGATCGCCGCCCTCGCGGTGGAACACATGGCGAAAATTGTCACTGCTGATGCTCATTTCGATCTCCTGCCCCAGGTGGCCAGGGTACTGTGAAAACACATTATTGAGGAAAGCAGAGGCCCATGCCGAAATGGGAGGAATGCCCCAAGGAAATGGGACCCGGAATTTCTCGGGGAAAGGTGATTCTAAATGCTCCACTAAGGCGTTTCCCTCCATCGTCGCCGTGTTTTTGTCGGAAGCGTTGGAATTCTATGGGCCGGTGACGGCGCGCTCCCAAACGAAAGACACCATTTTCCTCCAGCGGTTCAATCATGATTTGATCTAACGTAATATCCGCGAAATCTGCTCTGCGTTCTATGAGACGGGCGATATCTTCGCGCAGTCTGGCGGTGGTAAAGGCGACATGTGATGATAACTCCTCGGGACTGTCCCGCTTGCTTCCGCGTGTTTTGGGATGGCGGTGGCAAAGATAAGGGGTGACTGTATTCCAGACAGCGGAACATTGGGTGGGCCCATGTGTGAAATCCTCCCCAAGCATCCCCATTCCGAGAAGAAGAACACCGAGCGGATGTCCCGAATCCGTGCGTTCCTTGCTTTTGATTTCGCGCAAAGCATTCAATGCGCACAGCTCATCTGGTCCGAATCCTTCCCCCGCAACTATGGTTAGATGATCCAAGCGGCCGTCACCGTCTTCATCTGTAGGAAGGTAATAGGCGTGGTCGTGTGTTTCCAACACCAGTCCTTCGCTCGTTTTCCCGGAGAAGACTTTGGACATTCCCCGAACACCATCTCGATGCTCCAGTTGTCTGCCGAGAATGCCCATCAGATTACGGCGGGCGGCCTCCGCGACAGGCAGTGTTTCCGTGACCAGTGGCAGAACCGTGGAATCCAGGGCGAATCGCAACATCTGCGGGCGCACTTGCTTTGAACGGGTACGCTTGGGCGCGGAAGTGACTTTGAAACAATCCGCGTTTCTGGAGTAACGGACCCAGCGGCTTCCGGGTGCCTCCGCCCATTTCTCAGCATGAAGCCACAACGTCTCGCCGCAGAGCCTCCAATCGGGATCATAGTGTGCGATTTTCGAGTTTGCTTGGCTGATCTCGCTGACAGATGAAAATGCAGACGCGGGATCAGGACAAAGAACCCTTACGATCTCGGTATTTTTGTCCAGAGTGCGGGAGCCTAATTGCCGACAGTTGATTTCAGAAACCCGCTTCTCAGCCTCGCAATCATCCAATAGTCTCATCTCACACCATGATTCTGCCCGGCCCAAATAGCCGACATGGTGCAACCAATCGACCAATACGGCGCGCTCTTCCATTAAGAGGGTGCCGTCCGGCCAGCACACAAGCACATCCGAAGCCGATGGCACGACGACAAAGGTATCGAATACGAGAGTCGTATGCCCTGGCTCTTTCTTATCCCATGGCATGTAGTGTCGTGTATGCGCAACTGAGGCCGACGGCAATGCGAAGTCCGGCATCTCGGCCAGTTTGCGGAGAATTCGCTCGGCTAAATCATCACCGATATTCGGGCACTTCGCTTTCCATGTGGCGACAAAGCTTCTCAGAATGCGCCACGGGGAGGGTGGCCACTCCGGCACGCCTTCATTCACATGCCTGCCCCACTGAGTGGCGTGGAATCTCCCAGTGAGGAATCTTATTGACAGGATAATCATGAGCTTTGTTCCTCATCATCATTTTCTGGAGAGTCGCCGTTAAGTTCGGAGCTTGCTTTGCCAGCGGCATCAATAACGGACTGACGCGCAACTTTCTGCTCGGGGAACAACTCATTCGCCAGATCCTCAATGGTCCGATTCTCCCATGCCTCAGGCTTGATAATAAGCTTAGAAGACGGATTCTTATTGGTTCCCTTTTTGAACTCTACCAATTTGTCCTTGGCCAGATTCTCAGGGACTTTAAAATCGACTATATCTCCGGGAAGAGATACTGTAAGCTTTTCAATTTTAATGTTAGGTATCCAATCAATTATGGTCACTGGACCAGCGGGGAAATGAGCTTTGCATGCCGCAATCAACCGCGTGCATTCCGAAAGCAATGCTGCCTCGTCGTGAATAACATAGCCCTTCGGCTGGGTGGCGGTCAGACTTTTATCGACACCAAAATCGCATGCGGAGCGGAGACGCAGGCCAGTATTCAGAAAACGGCGGACTTTGAAAACAGCCAGTGTAATGAGTAGGTTTGTAGCATCATCGCCGAGTCCATAGCCACGCAGTAGCGATAGATCGATGTTGAAGAATGCTTTGACTTCGCGTGCCGTAAATTCAGTCCGATGAAATGGCACGTTTCCAAATCCCTGCTTGGTATCACCCGCAGGGTTGACCCTATCGTTTTTGACTCCTCCGCTTTCCGCGACGCAAACATCCGTAGCTTCGATAAATCCGCTCAGAACGCGTGCAAGGCGCAAACGACCGCCGGCAAGCTCCTTCTTCGCGAGAAACACCCCATGCAGGATTGCATTCGGATCGTATTTGAAAACCAGTTTGGACAGTTCCTTGAGCCTCACGGGGCCGATTTCAAATCCTGCGGCATCCGCTTTCAATTGATTGAAAACAGACTTGTCCTTTCCTTCCAGGATATAGGGGGAATTGATCCGATGTGCTTCAAGTATGGAATTCGTGAAGTTCTTCCCGTCTTTCTTCACCTGGATGTAAGCAAGTCCTTTCAACTCGGGAATGAGGTCGTCATTCGCCTCGTCCCAAATCGCCATTTCAAGTCGATTGGCGACGGATTGCGCGGACTCGACGAGGAGCTTCTTCGTGCCATCCGGCAAGGTGTAAAGAGCGGCACCCAGATCGGCGAAGCCGGTCGCTTGGAATCGTTCTCCCTGGAGGGGTTTAAGGGTGGCTTCCAGCAGCAGGCGTGGCTGGTTCTTCAATGCGGTGTAGTCGATGGACATGGTATTGTATTTTCTATTGGTGTGTGGTTGTTGGTTCAAGAATCCTGAGCTTTCTTCTCTCTGAGCACTTGCTTTTTGAGCGACGCCAAGCCGACATCAGAGATGGGAATAAGGAGGGCTGCGGCGAGCGTACGGCTTGCAACGGTAGAGCAAACGCATTCCAGCCACTCGTCATCCCGTGACGGAAAACCATGCATGGGAAAGGGTTTGGGCATGAGACTCTGGCCACGGAGCAATCTGACGGCCCGTTGACAAGCATCCGTCACCCGATCCGCACGGAGCAGTCCGAGGATGCCAAGATTCGGACGCAATGAGTCACCCTCATCCGCTTGTTGGACTAGTGGCGTGTGGAAGAGGAGTTTGAGCAGGCAGTAGGCAACCGGGAGAATCATGGCATTTCCTTGCGGATGATTCGCCGATGAGCTGGGGGCGCGTCGATACTTCCAGGTTTCGCAGAGTGACAATCCCCAGAGAAGCTCCACAATCCGCACATCGTCCAGATTCCCGGCAAGAAATTCACCGAGGTCAGCAAGGGTGGCGCGGTGGGATGATGTGAGTGCGGAAGCCGGATCTCCTGTCTTGTCCGCATCCATCACCCGTCGGTACAATACCGCCGACAGATTCGTCGCAAGATCCGCACCCGACCACACTGCGGAATGGCTGTTCTCCGACCAGCCATATTGCCGCCCTTTTGCCTCAACATCCTCAAGGTTGAGACGTATGCTCCCAAACTCCTTGTTTGAGATGGATGCCAAGGCCAAGGCGATTCCAAATTCCGGGCTGTGATCGTCCGTGGCGGCCACCCATGCCGATGATAGAGCAGCCAGCGGACGGAGTCCTTTCGCGTCCGCTCGGAATTTTGGTGCACTTGCAACCAAGTGTTCGGCATTTCCAAGCGCGACAAGAATTCTTTGGAAACGCGCTTTGTCGTTGCCGGTGTCTCCATATTGGCAGTAGTCGAAAATGCCACGCTCGATCTCCCTCAGAACCGCTTGGAAACGGGCCGGAGCTTTGTCTCCGCATGCCCGCCGAAATGCAGACAGCCAGTTATCGATTTCACGAAGCAGCGAGGCATCGTTTTTCGCTGCAACTTCAAATTGGCCGAGTGGAGTTGCCATGACTCCTGCTCTAATATGTTCGTCGAAGGAGAATCGAACGAATGACTTTATCCCACGGTCAACACCAAGCCCGGCTATCGCCCTGGAGAAATCCACACCGGTTTGTGCTTGTTTACCCCTTAGTTCTGCCCGCCCTTCACCGAATAGTAGTTGTATTTCTCCCAATGAAGAAGCACGGTCCCACAATGGCAGCCACAATTCGCCCTTGCCTTTCTCAGTTTGCGAATCCTGCAGCATTGAATTCCCGACCGCCGATGGATTTGTTGTAAATGGAAATACAGCTTTTGAATTACCGGTTGAATCCATTTTCTTGTTACTTGTGCCGGACAAGAACAGACATCCCAAGTATGGCGAATAACTGAACTTGCTCGACATATAGACCGCGCAAGAATCAAACCATTGAAGAAACCCGTCTGGCATGCGATTCCTCGCAGCAAGAAGGAGCACGTCCTTTTCCATATCCGGGCTAGCTCGCTTCATGTCATCAACTTGACGAATGGCTTTTTGAAAATCCGATAGTCGTGGATCGTTTGAACTACGGAGAAGAGCAATGGCCGCCACGTCTGCACCTCTTGCCTTTTCGAATCCTCCCGCTCCATTCCAAGGGCTGAGAATGGGGGATGGCTGATAGCGAGTGGCGAAGAACTCGACGATCTGATCTTCCGTGAGTTCCGTGTGCAGGCAAAAGACATTGTTCTTCCAAAATCCCCTGGCGATGGGGTCGAGACCTTGACCGACGATGATGCGCAACACACCAAGGGCCTTGAGGTAGTTCATGAGCGGTTCGGGTGTGCAACCGTTAAGTTCGATGATTGGCATGGGTGCAGGAGATTCAGGGGTTATTGGCGGAGGCCCGTTGATCCGCCGCGCGGAGCAGGGTTTCCCAGAAGGCGAGACGCAGCGGTCCGAGGTCATTGGAATCCCTCAGCTTTAACATGCGCTCCGCCCAACTCGGCTGGTTCTCGAAAGGCGGGTATTGGCATAGACCGATTTCCATTGGTTCCAATGACAGCGTAAGGGCTGGCGAAACCACTCCATCGCCAAGATCCACCGCATCCAGCATATCGCCATCCCATACTCCCCGGGCGAAGCGTTTGGCCACGTCTTGTGGCGGGATTTCATCTGGCAACGAACGAATGGAAAGACGAACCTTCCCGTGATGGGCGGCGATCAACCATGCCACGAGGTTGCGCAAATCATCGGGGATGCTATCCACCTCCGGGTGAATGATGGCAAGTGCTGAGGCAAGTTCATGCCGGAAATAGGAGCGGTAATTTGGGTCGCTCTTGTCGCGGGCATTCCGCCATGCGTCCTTTGGGGCCTTGGCGAATGGCTTATGGGATGACGCAGCGGGACTGGCCTGTAATTCCGGTTTGATTTTGGCAGCAAACGCCGGGTGGGTTTTACCTAGATCGTGCCAGCGTGCGGCCAAGGGGAGGGCGGGTTGGAAAGTCCCGGTTTTGCCGAGGATGTCGGTCAATTCCTGAAAGACATGGTTGGTGTGTTCAGCAATGGATTGCCATGTGGCGGCAGATAGGGTATCTCCGTCGTTAGATTCGTTATTTCCCGATGCTCCCACCGCAATGGGTTCTACGGGTTTTGTAATTTGCGGATCAAATCCGGTCTCAGGCGAATATCCGCCAACGTGACTTGGAAGGAGATAGATTTGTCCTGGGATTAGGACATATTTGCCGAATTCCTTCGAAACCGTTTCCCAAAAGCCCTCAAGGTGATTCCAACGCCGCAGTTTGAATTTGCCTTTAGCCAACCACTCCATGGTTTCTTTAGTGATGGGGGCGGGACAAAGTTCATTGCGTTGCGGTGCGGGAAATCCTTCTGTTGGCGGCGTCTGGTCTTTCTCCGATCCCTCCCATGCACGCCAGAAGAGGCTGATGCCGGTGTTTTCAATTTCACGCACCCAGCGGTCGATGTCGATATCCTGTCCTGCAAGATCCGGTGTGGTATCGAATAGATCAAGGAAATCACGACGCCGGATGACGTGTTTGGAAGCAGGTTTTTCGCATTCCGGCATGGGGATATTCGCTAGATTGCAAGGAGATGCGTTTGCGCCGTTGGCGACCAACTCATCTATCAAGCGGTTTGCTTCTTTCAATTGAACCTCATTGTATGGAATGGGCTTCTCGGGGGTAATGAGGAAAATCCTCGCATCTTTTTCCGTGCCGCGCCGATTGCATCGCCCGAAGCGTTGCACCAGCGAGGACCATGGAGCAATTTCGGTAAACAGCGTGGCGGCCGACAGGTCCACCCCGGCTTCGACGATCTGGGTGCTGATGGCAATACGGTTCTGGTTCTCAGATGCGATGAGTTGAGAAAGCTGTTTCGCGCGATCGGAGGAACGGAACTGTGAGTGGAGTAAGATCGGAGCGACAGAGGTAGGCGTGGATAATTGCTGCTTTGTGATTTCAGCATGGAGTTCCCTGGCCTTTTTTACCGTGTTCACGACCACAAGTGTGAGTCCGCTTTGGTTCCGTATTTCTAATAAAATCTCAGCGCAGAGTTTTTTCACCTCGGCGCTCGTGTGTTTACTACGTTTCAACACCTTGCGTGCCTCACGCAGGCGGATAACGCGGTCGGACTTTTTGTCGGTGTCCTCCAACTCAATGGTCGTGCCAAGAGAAGATGGTTTGAAATCCACGGTTGCCAGCCATGCCGGGTCATTGGTTGCGCTCATCCACCATGAGTGGCAGGGTTTGGCTGTGCCAAACGAGTCGCGAAACGCCGCAAGTTGCGCTGTGGTGGGCAGGCCCGCGCCCATCAACTGCACTTCATCGAACACCCACAGACAATCGTTATTTAACAGGCCGTAGTGCATCGGCCAACGGAAGCGACTCATACCGTAGCCACGGTTCAAAGCTCGACTCAAGAGCATGTCCTGAGTTCCAATCAAGATCGCGTTCTCCTCAGGATAGAGATCCCAGCCCGCTGCGTCTTCACCACCCATGAGCATGTGCAGCCCCACTTTGTTGGAATGGGTGGTCCTGCCGTCATCCCAATGGACTCCCAGTTTTTTCAACCAATCCCCTGCAACCGAATGAGTTTGTTCAACGAGTGTGCGCATGGGCAGGCAGTAAACCAGACGGCGCGGGAATTCAGCATGGCCCAAGTGAACCCGGTTCCAAAGCCAGGCATGGATTACTGCCGCGGTTTTGCCCAGTCCGGTGGGGATTGAGATCAGGCGACTGGTGCATTGCGCCTGCGCCAGCGTTTGCTGGTAGGCATAGGGATGCTGGCCGGTGCTGGTTTTGAAGAAATTCGGGTAGTCCATGTTTGGGATCTATCGGATGAGGGCCGATTGGCTGTGGAGAACACTTCGAGTTAGGCTGTTCAGATGGGCAGTGTCAAACTGGAAATGAGAGAATTTTGATATTTTGCGGGGAGATTGTTGGGCGGAGTGGGGAAACCGGCGACGGTCGCAGACCGCCGCTACAGTGGAGGGATGCGTTTGGTGCGGGCGTCACACGGGCGGATGACACGGTTCGTGATTTTCGTGGTTCGCATTCCCGAATTCAGGCTCAAGGCCTACGGATTCCTGCGCATGGGCAACAACGCGGGCTGGGCGCTGGACCCGGCGCTGGGAGGGTTTCTAGCAAAAGATTCCTATAGTATCACTCGTGGCGCAACGCGTCGATCGGGTCGAGGGCGGCGGCGCGGCGGGCCGGCATGAAGCCGAAAACAATGCCGATGGCGGCCGAGAATATGAATGCGATGACGTTGATCTTAGGATCAAACAAAAAGGGTGCGCCGACGACTTCAGCCAGCGTGACACACAAGCCGTAGGCGAGGATGATGCCGCAGACGCCGCCCACACAAGAGAGCGTGACGGCCTCCACCAAAAACTGCAGCAACACCTCGCGGGCCCGTGCGCCAATGGCCAGCCGAATGCCGATCTCGCGCGTGCGCTCGGTGACCGAAACCAGCATGATGTTCATGATACCGATGCCACCGACGAGCAAACTAACACCCGCCACCGCACCTAACAGCGATGTCATGACCTTGGTGCTGGAGCTGATGGCATCGGCGAGTTGCAGGGAATCGAAAACCGAGAAATTATTTTGCTCGTTGCGGGTCAGTCCACGGCGCTCGCGCATCAGAGAGGTGATCTCCGCCACGATATGGGCAGTGGGGTAGCCGTCTTGGCAGGAGATCATCACCTGATTGACGTTTTGTTTGGAACCACGGCCGGTGAGGCGGCGCCGGAGGGTGGTGATCGGGGTAATGATATTATCGTCCAAATCATCCCCGAAACCACCCTGCCCTTTCACGGCGGTGACCCCCACAACTTCCAACGACATGCTTTTGATGCGGATTTTCTTGCCGGTGGGATCGACGTCCTTGCCGAAGAGTTCCTTGCGGATGGTTTCGCCAATGACACAAACGGCAGCCCCTTCGACGACCTCGGCTTCGGTGAAAAACCGCCCCAGACTGAGTTTCCAATTGGCAATACTGAAATAGTCGGCAGAGGTGCCCTGGATGTCGGTATTGCGGGCGTTTTCAAGGTAAATCGCCGGCGCGTTGGCATAGCCAAACGGGGAGACGGCGTGGATGCCGGAGACTTGCTCGCGGATCGCCTGCACATCCGTCTGGCTGAATTGCGCCACGCCCCACGTGTGCCAACCCTGTCCCGGTCGCAGAATCAGTAGGTTGCTCCCCAAGTTGGAAATCTGCGCCTTCACCGCGACCGTAGCGCCGCGCCCCAACGTCACCATCGTGACCACCGCCGCCACTCCGATGACAATCCCCAGGACTGTTAGAAAAGCGCGGGTCAGATTCCGGCGGATTTCGCGCAGCGCAATCATGAAAGCGTTGAGGAACATGGACTATAAGTTATAAGTTATCTGTCTCTTCATCGGCTTCGATGAGACCGTCCATGACATGGATGATGCGTCTGGCATAGGTGGCGACACTGTCCTCATGGGTGACCATGATGACGGTGATGCCGAGGTCGGAGTTGAGGTGGCGCAGGAGTTGCATGATTCCGCGGGTGGTTTTGGAGTCGAGGTTGCCAGTGGGTTCGTCGGCAAACAGAGTGTGGGGGTTGGTGACAATCGCCCGCGCGATGGCGACGCGTTGTTGCTGCCCGCCCGAGAGTTCGGCGGGGGTGTTGCGTTCCTTATCGGGGAGACCCACGCTGGCCAGGGCGGCGCGGGCCAGTTGGTGGCGCTGCTTGCGTGGATAGCCGCGATACAACAATGGCAGTTCGACATTTTCCAGCGCGGAGGTGCGGGCTAACAGGTTGAAGCCCTGGAAGATGAAACCCAGGGCGTGGCGGCGCAACAGCGAGCGCTGGTCCTGGTTGAGGGTTTCCACCCGGATGCCTTGGAATGAATAACTCCCGGAGGTCGGGGTGTCGAGACAACCTAACAAATTCATCAGGGTCGATTTTCCGGACCCGCTGGGGCCCATGACGGCGACGAACTCGCCGCGCGTGATGGTCAGATCGATGCCGCACAACGCTTCGAACGCGGCATCACCGGAACCGTAGGTTTTGGTGATGCCGCGCAGATCGATGAGTGCTTGCTGAGGCATCAGGTGGCGGTCGGTTTGACGCTGACAATGATCGACATGTCGGGGCTGAGGTTGTCACCCGAGATCTCGGTGACCCGGCCATCGGTGATGCCGGTATGGATCAGGACTTCGATGGGATTGCCATCCTTAAGAACCCAGACGCGGGGACCGCTGGCGGCGGGGCTGGCTTTGGGCGGTGGGTTGCTGCCGTGGCCCCAGCGCCGGCCACCACCAGGAGAGAGCCGTTGGACGAGGGTGCGCTTGGTTTCATCGGGCTTGCCGATTTCGGCGGCGGTGACCGGATCAAAGCGCAGGGCGGCGTTGGGGATGATCCAGATGTCTTTCTTGTTGTCGATGGAGATATCGACCGAGGCGGTCATGCCGGGGCGCAACGACAGATCCTCGTTGGCCACCTCCAATTCGGTGCTGTAGGTCACGACGCCGCTGTTGGTCGCGTTGTTGCCGCCACTGTTGGCGGCGGTGTTAGATCCGGCGGCACCGAACGAAACTTTTTTCACGGTGGCGGTGTAGGTGCGGGTCGGCCAGGCATCAACGCTGAAGCTGGCGCTTTGGCCCACCGCCACGCGGCCGATATCCGCCTCGGCGACGGCAACCACAAGCTCCATTTTTTTGAGATCCTCGGCGATGGTGAAAAGCGTGGGCGCGGTGAACGAGGCGGCCACCGTTTGGCCGACTTCGATAGAGCGGGAAAGC
>JAPLUJ010000193.1 GCA_026397695.1 Verrucomicrobiota bacterium
CACGGGACGTTTCCGCTCGTGCGTTACTTCTGCGGCATAGACATCGGTGCTTCCTCGGCGAAGCTCGCCATCGTTGACGCGACCGGGCAGGTCGTCGGCCGTGCGCTGCGCCGCTCCGGCGTGGACTACGCCGCCGTCTCCGAGCACCTCCTTGCCGATGCGCTGGCTGCCGCGCAGCTCCGCCGCGAGGATATCGCGCGCTCCGTCTCCACCGGCTACGGCCGCGACAACGTGCCGTGGGCGCACGAGGCGATGACTGAAATCACCTGCCACGCCAAGGGCGCATGGCATCACTTCCGCCGCCAGATCACGGTGATCGATATCGGCGCGCAGGACAGCAAGGTCATCCACCTGGATGCAAACGGGAAACGCGTCGGTTTTAAAATGAACCGCAAGTGCGCCGCAGGCACCGGCGCGTTTTTGGAGGAAATCGCGCTGCGGCTGGCTTTGAACGTAGCGGACCTCAACGAACTGGCCGAGCAAGCGAAGACGGTAGTCTCCCTCGGCAGTTTTTGCACCGTCTTCGCCGCCACGGAAATCCTCTCCAAAATCCGCGCCGGGGAGAAAGTCGAAGCCATTGTCAAGGGGGCGTTTCACTCGGTCGTGAAGCGGCTGCAGGAGATGGACGCGGCGCATGGGGATCTGGTGATGACCGGCGGTGTCGCCGCGCACAACCCCTGTCTGGTGAAAATGTTTGCCGAGGCTTACGGCCGGCCTATACAGGTTCCGCCCGATCCGCAGCTCACCGGCGCGTTCGGCGCCGCGCTGCTGGCGCGGGAAGGTTCGAAAGGAATACTACCATGATTATCACCCATCCTCCGGTCGCTATCACCGACCATCTGTTGTTGCTCGGTGCCAATGATTACCCCATCTTCCTCGTCCACGATGGCGGCGAGGCCGCAGTCTTCGAGGGCGGCGTCGGCGCGTGCGCTCCGCTGCTGGCAGAACAACTGGCGGCGTTCGGCATTGGCTGTGAAGCAGTGAAACAGATCGTCGTCACGCACGCCCATCCCGACCATGTCATGGCTGTGCCGGCGTTCCGACGGATGTTTCCCGGAGCGCAAGTGCTCGCCTCGTCCATCGCCGCCGCCACCATGGCCAACGAAAAGGCTATCAGCTTTTTTGCCAAAATAGATCAGGCTCTAACGGCTTGGCTGTTGAGCAAAGGCACCATCACCGAAGCCCAACGCCCGCCCGCCTTCAACGAATCGACGATTGCCGTGGAGCGGATGCTCAATGAGGGCGACACGGTGGCTGTCGGCGGACTCACGTTCAACGTCCTGGCCACGCCGGGCCACAGCGATTGCAGTCTCAGCTTCTTCGAGCCGACGCGAAAAATCGCCATCGTCGCCGACGTCACCGGATTCTATTTCCCAGCCACAAACTGGTGGTGGCCGATGTATTTCAGCAACTACGAGGCTTACCTGGACTCCAACCGCCGCCTCGCCGCGCTCGGTGCCGAGGTCCTCTGCTTGAGCCACAATGCCGTCATCACCGGCAGCGACGCGATCCATCAGTATTTCGAGGGTGCCACCGCTGCCACCGTGGCCTACCATCAACGGATCGTGGATGCCGTCCGGGCCGGCCAGGAGCCGCGTGCGCTCGCCGGCGAACTGGGCGTGGAAATCCACGCCCGTTCCGGGTCGCTGGACGTGGATTTCTTCCAAAAAAACTGCAGCCTGCTAGTCAAGCATTCGATGGCACATGAAGGCATGCTGACGTAAGGCTGACTGAGATCACCTTTCACGTTTCACCTTTCACCTTTCACACATCATCCAAGCACCATGACGCAATCCCGCATCCTCGGCACCGGCCACTACCTGCCACCAAAAATCGTCACCAACTTCGACCTCGAGCAGATGATGGACACTTCCGATGCCTTCATTGTCGAACGCACGGGCGTGCGCAGCCGCCATCACGCGGCGGCTGACGTCAGTGCGTCCGACCTCGGTGCGCTCGCCGCGCAGGTCGCCGTGGCCGATGCGGGACTGAAGCTGAGCGACATTGACCTGCTCATCATGAATACCATAACGCCGGACCACGCCGATCCGGGTTGTGTTTGCTTTCTCCAAGCAAAACTCGGCCTCCCCGGCATCGCCGCGTTCGACATCCGCCAGCAATGTACCGGCCTGCTCTACGGTATGGCAATGGCCGATGCCTTTATCAAAAGCGGCCGGTTCCGGCATCCGCTAATCGTTTGTTCCGAAGTGCTCTCCAAACGGATGGATGGCTCCTACGACGGCCGGAACATCTCCATCCTGCTAGGTGACGGCGCGGGCGCGGTGGTGATGGGACCCGGCGACGACCCGCAGCGCGGCGTCCTCTGGACCGGTCTCCACGCCGATGGCAGTGGTGCCCGGGCCCTCTTCACTGCCGCCCCCGGTAGTGGCATGGGCCGCAGTGAATACCTCACGCACGCAGACCTGGATGCGGGCCGCGTCCATTTCCGCATGGATGGCAAGGCCCTGTTCGAGAATGGTGTGGCTAGGATGAGCAATGCCGCGTTCGAGGCGCTTGCGGCCAACAGCCTGACCATCGCCGATATCGACGTGCTCATCCCCCACCAAGCGAACCTGCGCATGCTGGAGGCGGTCATCCAGAAGACCGGCATGCCCCCCGACAAGGTTTTCCTGAACGTGGAGGATCATGGCAATATCGCCTCCGCCTGCCTGCCCATCGCGTTCGACCAGGCGCGCAAGCAAGGCATGGTCACCTCTGGCACGCTGGTGCTGCTGGTCGGTTTCGGCTCCGGCTTCGTCTGGGGCTCAGCGCTGATACGAATGTAAACTGGGCGCACCGTCATGAGCATCCTGATGAACACCACCACGCGGGTCGACCGGGACGCAGCCGCGTAAAGGGAATGGCCATGGCAGCGGTGTCCCCATCTCTCGTCCGGGAATTGCGCGCGATCTGCGGCGACGACGGCGTGATCGCCACCCCCGAGCGTCTGCTGGTTTATGAATGCGACGCTTACACGATGGAAAAAAATCTGCCCGATGCCGTCGTGTTGCCACGCACCACCGAGGAGGTCGTCGGTGTCGTCAAACTCTGCGCCGCGCATCAAATCCCGATCATCCCGCGCGGCACCGGCACCAGCTTGAGCGGGGCGGTGTTGGCAGTGGACGGCGGCGTGATCATCGGCACAACGCGGCTGAACCGCATTTTGCGGCTGGATTTTCGTAATCGCCGGGCGCTGGTGGAAGCTGGTGTGCCCAATCTTTCGATCACCAACGCGGTCAAGCATCGCGGTTTGATGTTTGCACCGGACCCGTCGAGCCAGCCGTCATCCACGATCGCCGGCAACATCGCCTTCAACGCTGGCGGCCCGCACACGCTGAAGCATGGGGCCACGACCAACCACGTCCTCGGCTTCGATCTGGTGCTGGCCAGCGGAGAAAGTGTCTGGCTCGGCGCGGAGCCGGACGGCGGCGACGACGTGGAGGGCTATGACTTGCGCGGGGTGGTGATTGGCGCGGAAGGAATGTTCGGCGTCATCACGCGGGTACTGGTGCGGCTGATGAAAACGGCCCGCGCGTACCGGACGTTGCTGGCCGTGTTTGACCACCCCGATGACGCCTCGCAGACGGTAAGCGACATCATCGCCTCAGGTATCATTCCGGTGGCGCTGGAGATGATGGATCAGCCCATCACGCGCGCCATCGAAGAGGCATATCATTTCGGTTTACCGATGGATGCAGGTGCGGTGCTCATCATCGAGTTGGAAGGCCACGAGGCCGGCTTGGACCGGCAACTGCATCGCGTCCTCGAGCTTTGCCGGAAGCACCACGCACGCGAGCTCAAGCCCGCCCGCACCGACGCGGAGCGTGCGGCGTTGTGGAAATGCCGCAAAGGTGCCTTCGCTGCGATTGGCCGGATCAGCCCATGTTTCGTGACGCAAGACGGCGTGGTGCCGCGCACCCGTTTGCCGGAGATCATGCGGTTCATCTACGACAGCGCCAAACAACACGGCCTCGGCGTCGCCAACGTCTGCCACGCGGGCGACGGCAATATTCATCCGATCCTCTTCTACGATGAACGCATTCCCGGTCACGTGGAGCAGGCATATGCGTGCAGCACCGAGATCGTGCGGCGCTGCGTCGAGTTGGGCGGTAGCTGCACGGGCGAGCACGGCATCGGCGTCGAGAAAGTGGACTTGATGTCCGTGCAATACACGGCGGACGATATCGCAGCCATGAAACGCGTGCGGCACGCGTTCGATCCCGAAGGGCGCTGCAATCCACACAAGATGTTCCCGGGCGGCAAGCGGTGCCTCAACTTCAAACCCGCAAGACAAGTCGCTGTATGAGCCTCGTTGCCTACGCTCCCGATGATCTCACCGTCTCGGTGACGGCCGACACGACGCTGGCGGCGCTCCAGAAATATCTTGCCCGGCGCGGCCAATGGCTACCCGTGGACCCGCCCCACCCCGACCGCCTGACCATCGGCGCAATCATTGACGGCAACCTGAGCGGCCCGCGACGTTACGGCTACGGCACCGTCCGCGAACATGTGCTGAGCCTGCGCGCGGAACTGGCGGACGGACGGCGCATCAAGACGGGCGCTGACGTGGTGAAAAACGCCGCCGGTTACGATCTCTGCCGCCTGTTTACCGGGGCGCGCGGCGAACTCGCCAGCGTGCGCGAGGTCTGTTTTAAAGTGCAGCCGCTGCCTGAAGTTGAGCAGTTCGTGGAGGCGCGTTTCCCATCGGTGGAGGCGGCGTGCGCGTTCGTGGAAATACTGGACACATCGGAACTCACGCCGGTCGTGCTGGATTTGCACCACCCCGGCGGTGCCGGTCTCTGGACCGTGGTGGCCGGTCTTGCGGGAATGCGCGAAGATGTGGCATGGCAGCGCCAAGAAGCCGAACGCCTTGGCACCTTGACCGACTCCAGCCTGGATCACGACCGGCGTTTCTGGGCCGCTGCCCACGCCGGTCCCGTGCGTAAGCTCGCCGTGTTGCCTTCAGCTCTCGCCGCAGCCATCCAACCGTTGCGCGCCGCTGCGGTTTCGCTGGTGGCCCGCGCGGGTAACGGCATTCTCTACTACCACGGCGGTCCCGAACCGCCCGCGCCAATACTGCCAGTCAAGTTGCTGCAACGTTTGAAGCATGAGTTCGACCCCACTAACAAATTCCCCGCCGGCACAAGTTGAGTCCTTTCTCGATGAACGGACGGCGCTGAGTTGCGTGCACTGCGGGCTTTGCCTCGCAGCATGCCCGACGTATCTGGAGACGGGCGATGAAAACCTGTCGCCGCGCGGCCGCATCTATCTGATGCGCCAGCTCCAGAGCGGCCGGACGGCGCTGAATGAACCGATAGTGCAGGCTTTGGATTCCTGCTTGGGCTGCTTCGGTTGCCAGACGGCCTGTCCCGCCAACGTCCGCTACGGCGAACTGCTGGAACATACGCGGGACCACATTGCGCATCGCTTCAAGCGTCCGGTGCTGGAATGGTTGTGGCGGCGCGGGTTCATCGAACAAGTGTTCCCGCACCCGTGGCGGCTGAAACTGGCGTTGGCACCCTTGAATCTGCTGCGCCAACTGGGGCTGGAACCAGCGCTGCCGGCCTGCGTCCGGCGCATGACCGCCCTGGTGCCCGCGGCTTGCCGCGCCGTGCCGATGCCGGTGAATTCGCCGGCGACCGCCGCAGGCAATAAAGGCCGCGCCGGTTTCATCGAAGGCTGCGTGCAACGCGTCATGTTCGGCCCGACCAACGCCGCTTGTATGCGCTTGCTCAACCGCGCCGGCTTCGAATGTGTAAATGGTGCGGGTCGGCTGCACTTCCACCGAAAGCTGGCGCACGCTGTCGGCGAGCACCTCGGGCCCGCCCATGAAGCGCAGCGATTTGCCGTCGACACGCACCAGGCC
>JAPLUJ010000406.1 GCA_026397695.1 Verrucomicrobiota bacterium
GGTTTTTGCAGGCCCATGCCACGCATTTTTTCATCCATCTGAAACGGTTTGGTGGTGTCCCATCGATAGACCGGAAACTCCCGCCACTTGTCGGGAAACGGCGTCTGCGAAACATCGATCGACGGCAAACCGGAAATTTCTATCAGACGGAAATCCGGCTGTGCGCGGAATGCGACGAGTTGTTCGGCCACCGCCGGTTTCACGCCCGCCGCGTAGGCAATCTGCTCCGGATTATCCATCCGGTAAGCTGATAGATGTAGTGTCCATTTGCCCGCGCGGACCTGGGCTTTCATCAGTCCCGCGTCATCCACCGCGACTGGTATCGGGCTGTCCACCGAAGCCAATTTCCAACCCACGGGCAAAATAATGCCGAGTGCTTCCTCGCGGCTTTTTCCCGCCACGATCAACTCCAGATCGGTATGCAGCCACAGCGGGATACCGTCCTCGATGAGCGAGTTCATCTTGAGTGCCAGAAAATCCTTGTCGGTCTGTTCGGTGGAGGCATCGCGCTTCAACCACAGAAACCCCTGCGCGTCCCACACCGGGGACTCGATCGCCTGGCCATCCAATGTTAGTGTTAGAATGCCGATTTCCGCAGGCATTGCGATTCGTTGCGGGATGCTTTTCCAACGGTAGACGCCTGTTAGATCGTAGCGCCCGGCCACCAGTTTCACGGCGGGTCGTCCCTCGTGTTCCACCACCGGCACCACAGCACCGTTGGCCGTGACATTGATCGGCCACAGCTCGCCATCGCCGGGTAAAGGCACCCAGGTCCCGCTGAAAACCGCCACCGCGAAGCCAAAGCGCCCGCCCGCGCCATCCACCTTCAAGGCCAGCCGTGATGGCCACAGGCGCAGCGCTTGTTTGGGATCGTGGTAAGGCGTTGGGCTATCCAGATCGCGTTCATCCCAGAGTGCCCAGCCGGTCCAGGGTTTCAGAGAATCGGGAATCTCCCGGGCTGTTTCCGCCGGGGCGGCGGCGGTCAATGCTGGAGCTAACAGCCCGACCATCGCGGTCAAGGGCGCAAACCAGATGTGGGATTTCATGGCGTGTGGGCGGCTTCCTGCCGCATCCCGAGTCAGCCATAACCTGCCGGCCTACGCCAGCAGAAACAGGCGGTACCGGTGCCGACGCTAGGGCCGCCCGGCCCGCAGGCCGGACGACATCCCCCAATGATCCGGGCCAGCGCAATGAACGCATCCTATTCCTCGGGATTGGGGTTTCATTGGTTTCGGTTTGCGAGCGCCATGCCCGTCTTTCAGACGATTGAAGGAAATTTGATTTTCTTGCTTGCATGCCGTATTTATTTACGGTATCCAAGAGAAAAATGTTCAAGGAACTGACGGCCCGGCAAAATCAAGTACTCCAATTCGTGGAGGACTTTCAACAGGAGAATGGCGGTTCCCCAACATTGCAGGAGATTTGTGCCCATTTTTGCTTCAGCAGTCTTTCTTCCGCACAGGAGCACCTTCGGTTGATCGAACGAAAGGGTTTTCTCTCCAGAAAGCCTCACAGTTCCCGCTCCATTCGCAGCTTGCGCCGGGACGCACGGTTCGCTTCCTTACAGATCACCTGTGTGCCATTGGTTGGAAACATCGCCGCAGGCGCCCCTACCTTCGCACTTGAAGAAGCTGAGGAGACTCTGCCGCTGCCAAAGAGTCTTTTTCGCGGAAGGAATCTCTTTGCTCTGCGAGTCCGTGGTGACAGCATGATCAAGGCAGCCATCTTTGACGGAGATATCGCCGTGTTGCGCTCCCAGGCGGATTTCACCGATGGCGACATCGCCGCCGTGGTGGTGGATGAGGAAGCCACTTTGAAGCGGGTCTTCCGCGTTGGCAGCGGGCTAAGGCTTCATGCGGAAAATGATCTCTATCCAGACCGCGTCATCACCCCCGTGCAGATGCAACGTTCGTGCCGTGTAGCAGGAATCCTGCTAGGAACTATTCGCCGCTTTTAGACCATGCCGGCTCCCACCCTCAGCGATGAAGCCCTGAAGCGCCTGAATTCCCTGGTGCGCCGTTTTGGCTGCCCCGAGTTGATCCCCCTGCGCCGTCCGACAAGCATCCCCGCACAAATCCAATACCTCGATTTGTTGCCGACAGCGGAGATGCCGCAGGAGATACTCCTGCCGCAGGCGGTGGCCGAGTTTCAAGGACGGGCGGTGGTTTATTTTCTGGACGGCGATAGGCAGAGCTACCCGCGGCAACAGATTGAAGCCCTCCAGCAGCGCTTGGCGAACCGTGGTGACCATGCCGTCCTGGCGGTGGCCCTACCCGGCAATTTGACGCTATATCCTATCAACCTGGACATTGCGGAACTACAGGACGGACGCTGGGAGACGGTGTCCGCCGTCAGTGCCGATGCCCCCTATCTGTTCCAGGGACTGGCCTGCGGCACAAAGCTGCTGGAAGGCAGCACGACCAAGGCGGACCCGGTTTTTGCGGAAATCCATCGACTCATGCTCAGGGCATCGAGAGCGCTGGCGGGCAAGGAGGGAGAGGGACCGCTGGATGGACTCACCGTGCTCTCGATGACGGGTCGCGCGCTTTTCTTCCGCTTCCTGATCGACCGAAACATCGTTCGCAAGGAGGACGTGGCGGACATTTGTCCCGCGATCAAGGATGGCGACCTGCGCGGCGTTTTTTCGAATGCGGAACGCGCGGCCCAGACCTCCGTCTGGCTTGATGAAACCTTCAATGGAGACCTTTTGCCACTGATGGATGAAATCACGAGGGGCACGCCTTCACGCGAGCGGAAACGTCTCTATCTTCGAGCCTATGCCGAAGCTGGCGAAAAGACCGTAGACGATGTGTTCAACCATCTGGAAGCTATATTGAAGGGTTACGATGCCATCTCTGCCGGCCATGTGCAGCTAACATTTCCCGGAGCGGTGGATTGGGATGATTTGAACTTCCGCCATATCCCGGTGGGAGTTCTCAGCCAGGTGTATGAGTCGTTCAGCCATGAGTGGGACTCGGATACCGCCCGAACGGACAGTGTGCATTACACACCGCGGAATCTCGCCAAGCTTCTTGTCGATCAGGCTCTCGCGGGTCTTGATGAACCGCATCGCGCCCGTGTGCTCGACCCTTCATGCGGGGCTGGCGTTTTTCTCGTGCTGGCGTTTCGCGAGTTGGTACGTCGGCGCTGGGAACATGATGGGAAACGCCCTGGCACCGGTATGATTCATCAAGTGCTCTACAAGCAGCTTTGCGGCTTCGACATCAGCGAATCCGCGCTGCGGCTTTCCGCTCTTGGATTGTATATCACCGCCATCGAACTGAACGAGATTATTCGTCCGCCTTCCGCTCTGCATGTGCCGGAACCGCTCAAAAACCTCGTGCTTTTCAACCACGGTGCCAGGAATCCCACAGAAAAACATACCGGATTCATCCTCGGCAGTCTCAGCGATGATGTCAGCAAGGAGTTCGACGGCGCTTTCGATGTGGTGGTCGGAAATCCGCCCTGGACACGGCTCAAGCGGAAAGGCGAAGACGAAGAGGCCAAGGAAGCGAATCGAAAGCACAACGCTCTAATCGACAAGCAATTCACCAAGATCGGTGCCCGCGTGCTCAAAGCGGCGGGCTTAGATGAGGAATCTCGCAACTACGACTCTCCCGGTGGCGTGCCTGACATTCCCTTCATCTGGCGTGCCAAGGAATGGGTGAGGCCGGGCGGAATCATTGGGCTTGCCTTGGATGCACGCTTGATCCTGACCCAATCAGGACCAGGGAAAATCGCTCGCGATTCGGTCTTCAAGGCCATGACCGTCACCGGCATTCTGAACGGCTCAGATCTCTCCCAGACCGACGTTTGGGCCAATCATAACATGCCTTGGATTCTGTTCTGGGCATTGAATGAAAATCCTGCGGGCACGGACTATGATTTTCATTTTCTCACCCCTGTGCGTGAGGACACTCTTTGCCAAAAATGCCTTTTCAGACTCGACCACCAGTCCGCCTTTACGGTTACCGCGCGGTCCGTCATCGAACGCGGTTGGCTTCTCAAAGCGCTGGCGATGGGGACAATTCTGGATGTGCAGGTGCAGGACACGCTGGAGGCGGAGATTGCCATACAGTCTCAGTGGTTGCTGGACCTTCCGGTTTTTCAGCGACCAGAGGAAAAGCTACCACTCGATGGCCTCGATGCGGCGGTCACATTTGAGGATTTTTATGGCGACCGGGAACCGCACCGATCTCTCAGCCGCGAAGCCTATCGGCATCCGATGTTGCTCATCCCTATCGGTCAAGGCGAGGGACGTTCAGCAATCAAGAGCTATCGTGTGTTAGATAAAGATTACTGCTTCCCGAAAAAGTTTCTTGGCTACTCGGCGGCTGACCATGCGGATCCTCAGCTTTCCGTGGCACTCCTGCATTTACTGATCCACAGCAGTCTGTTCCTGCACTTTTGCTTCATTCGAAGCAAGGAATATGGGGCCGGACGCCGGATAATCTACAAAGAGGATGTGGATGCCTTTCCATTCCCACGTATTGAAACCATCAGTCCAGAGAATCGCAAGAAAGCCCTGAGGCTTGCCGATGAGATTGACCGGCGAACAGCCACCGATTGGGATGCGGTGGATCGTTTTGTCTGCAAGCTGTTTTGCATCCCACCTGATGATGCGGAGGTTATCCGCGACACCATTGAATTTGCCGCCCCATATCAGGCCACTCGGAATCGCGCAATGACACCTCCGGACCACCGTGACCTGCTCGCTTTTGCGACAAAGATGCAAATCTCTCTCCAGCCGTTTTTCAACGTGGTGGCACAACAGGTGCGGGTTAGCGTCGTGCCAAAGGTGGATGGGGACTGGAATCCGCCATGGCGATTCGTAACGATCATGCTGGACGGAGAAGTTTTTGAACCCAAGCCGTCATTCATCTCCAAGATCATGCGAGTGGCCGCAGAAACATCAGCCAGTCGGGTGGTCGTTCCGGTGCCAAATGGAGGAATTGTCTTGGGACTGCTCAATCAGCGTCGTTTTTGGACCCGCAGCCGGGCACGGTTGTGTGCTCTGCACATCTCCAGAGATCATTTGGAGAAGAACTTCCCCCTGCCGAGCCGCCAATGAATCCCAGGTTTTTCACCCGGCCTACACCACGCTACAAGGTGCCCCATGATCGCATCGGGGTCCGATGGGTTCTCGTGACACATCTGGCAATCACGAGAGCCTTCGAAATGATCCGGGAGGAGGGATTTCCACTTGGAGAAGCGCTGGAGAACGACATCACGATCAAGCTGGAGAATGTGCTGAACAACCGGGTTCTGAATCGAGGGGAAGTGGCAGGATTTGACAAAGGATTCTTCGGCAAGGTGAGGCGCGTCGAAATGGTGAACTTCGATGGGACAAAAAAGTCCAAGAAGCCAGATCTCTGCTTCGACCTTCAGCGAGAGAACCGGGTTGATTGGGACCAATTGCAGGATGCGCTCTTTGCCGAGTGCAAGCCAGTGGACAAGAAGCATCTTCTGAAAGATCATTACTGCGCTGTTGGCAAGGATTGCACCGGCATCGAACGCTTCATCATCGGCGACTATGCATGGGCAATGGAGGAAGCGCTGATGATTGGATATGTCCGTAATGGCTATCTTGTTCATCCTCACTTGGCGGAATCACTCCAGGACAAGACAAGAAACCATAGATTGGGATCACCCACGCCAGTGGAAGCGATCGAGACGAGAACGCGCGGCGGTTCCGCCACTGTTCTATACCACACAACCCATCAGCGAGCCTTCCCATGGCAAACCGGCGGCCCAGCGACCGAGATTGTCATTTATCACTCCTGGCACGACTGCCGTTAGGTTCTGGAGTAGCTTCATCACGCCGGATTGAAGATGATTTCGAGCTTTCGGCGTTACGTCTTAGGTGAAGTTAGGTTCTCTTTTTGCCCCCAGAAGACTACAAGTGGAAACTTAAATAATCTTCTTCTTCCCGCCCCTCCAGTCCGGCCACCGGCTCTTTCAACGACCTTCACCTCAAAAACAAATACCCAGCAGTCTACGATACCCGTCGCTCGCCATATAACTGGATTCCCTGGAAGGGTGGCTGCACCACGCGCGCACTGCCCTCGGGTGACTCGATTGTCTATCTGCATCTCTATGACTGGCCGGTATATCGCGAACTCCGCCTGCCGGGCCTCTCGAATCGGTTTTTTCAGCCAGACTTCTGCCGGACGGTCCAGATGTTGAAGCCGTGCAACAGGGAACCTCGTGGCTCCTGCGCCTGCCTTCCTCCCCGGGCAAGAATGTGTCGGTCGTCAAGTTGGTCGTGAAAGGCTCTCCCGCCATCAGGCATCCGGCCATCGAACCTGAAGTTCGCCGCTCCGTGAAATTCCAGCTTTGCCAATGCTGGGATCTGCGTTAGGCTCCGCCCTTTCCCACGATCCCATGACCACCGCCGACCTCTATTCCCAGCACGTTCTTGCCACTTACGGGCGTTTTCCGCTGGTCCCGGTCCGCGGCGAGGGATGCCGCCTGTGGGACGACCAAGGGAAATGTTACCTCGATTTCTGCACCGGCATTGCCGTGTGTTCGCTCGGCCACTGCCACCCGCGGGTGGTGGCCGCCATCCGCGATCAGGCGGGCAAACTGCTGCATGTTTCCAATCTCTATCAAATCCCGCAACAGGCGCAACTGGCGGAGGAAATCATCACCCGTCATGTCCACATTCCGGGCAAGGTTTTCTTCGCCAACTCGGGTGCCGAGGCCAACGACGGGCTGATCAAATCCGCCCGCCGTTTCGGCCACCACCGCCCGCAGGCCGATGGTTCGCCGCGCTTCGAAGTCATTACGTTCCATCAGTCGTTCCATGGCAGGACGCTCGGCTCGATGTCAGCCACCGGCCAAACCAAGATCCAGGAGGGTTTCGACCCGCTGTTGCCGGGGTTCCGCTACCTGCCCTTTAACGATGGCACCGCACTCGACGCCGGGATTCTTCCGGCAACCGCCGCGGTGATGTTAGAACCGATCCAGGGCGAGGGCGGCGTGAACTGCGCCACCCCGGAATTCCTGCGGGCGGTGGCTGCCATCTGCAAAAAACACGACCTGCTTCTTCTGTTAGACGAAGTGCAGACCGGCTTCGGCCGTTGTGGCGATGCCATGGCCTGGCGCATGATCGCGCCGGAAATCCACCCCGATGGCATCTCGTGGGCCAAGGGCATGGGCGGTGGTGTGCCGATCGGTGCGTTCTGGCTCAATGACCGCGCCATTGATGATGCGGGTACTCCGCTGCCCTCGTTGATGGGGCCCGGTTCGCATGGCTCGACGTATGGGGGCAATCCGCTGGTTTGCGCCGCCGCGCTTGCCGTGCTGCAGGAAATCCGCGAGCAGGAACTCGCCACTCACGCGATCCTGATGGAAGTCCGCATTCGCGAAACCATCCGCTCGTGGAATCTCCCGGTCATCACCGAAGTGCGTGGCCATGGCCTGCTGTTAGGTGTCCATCTCGATCCCGCCCGCATTCCAACCCCGGAGGGAAAAACCGCCGCGCTCGTCGTTGTCACGCAACTCATGGAACGCGGGCTGCTGGTCCCTCCCGCTGGACCTAACACCATCCGCCTGCTGCCCCCGCTCAATGTCACCGCAGCCGAAATCGACGAGGCGCTCGGCATTCTCAAGCTCACGCTGGAGGGACTAGGGGCTAGGGGCTAGGGGCTAGCAAAAAATAAGAATAAGAATAAGGATAAGAATAAGAACAAGAAGCGGAAAGCAAGCGGGCAATGCATGTTCAATATTATCGTGATCTATTGGTATGGCAAAAGGCCATGGACCTATGCGTGGAAGTTCACAACGTGACACTTACTTTTCCAAAGCATGAAATGTTTTGTCTAAGTGCACAATTGAATCGCGCGATGGTATCGGTGCCCTCAAATATTGCGGAGGGGCATGGCAGACGCACCACTCCTGATTTCATTCATTTTCTCTTCATCACCCGCGGCTCTCTCAACGAAGTTGAAACACAACTCACGCTAGCCATGCGCTATAACTATCTGCCGGAAACCGATCATGACGCACTTCTCGAACGCTGCGGGGAAGTTGGGCGCATGCTCCATGGCTTGATCGACTCCCTGGAGCGCCGCCTTTCCTAACATCTTACCTCGCACCCTGACCCCTCTCCCTCTTCCTCTTCCTCTTCCTCTTCCTCTAGCCCCTAGCCCCTAGCCCCTAGCCCCTAGCCCCTAGCCCCTAGTCCCTAGTCCCTAGCCCCTAGTCCCTAGCCCCTAGCCCCTAGCCCCTAGCCCCTAGCCCCTAGCCCCTAGCCCCTAGTCCCTAGGTCCCATGAAACACCTCCTTTCCATTGAACAACTCAGCGTCAGGGAAATCCACGGTTTGTTGGATTCAGCCGCGCATCTCAAATTGCAGCGTGGCCGGGACGGCAAACAGCTTGCCGGCCAAACCTGGGCACTCATTTTCACCAAATCCTCGACCCGCACCCGGGTATCATTCGAAGTGGGCATCCGTGAACTCGGCGGGTTTCCGATGTTTCTATCAAAAAACGACATCCAGCTCGGCCGCGGCGAACTGGTTAAGGATACCGCCCGCGTGCTCGGCCGCATGGTCCACGGAGCGATCATCCGCACCTTCGCCCAGCAGGATGTGGTCGAGTTTGCGCAATACTCCGGCATTCCAACCATCAATGCGCTCACCGATGACGAGCATCCCTGCCAGATCCTGGCAGACCTGCTCACCGTCCGGGAAAAACTCGGCGGCTGGGAAGGCCGCAAGATCGCCTTCATCGGCGATGGCTTTTCAAACATGGCACGTTCGTGGATGTGGGCCGCCAAACACCTGGGTTTCGAGCTCGCCATCGCCGCGCCCGTTGCCTGCCAACCGCCTGCGGATTATCTAACAAAACTAGGCGCGTCCAATGTGACAGTCACCGGCGATCCTCTAACAGCCACGCGCGACGCGCATGTCATTAACACCGACGTTTGGCTCTCAATGGGCCAAGAGGACCAGCAGGACAAGGAACGCGAGTTCGCCGGATTCGAAGTGAACTCCGCTTTGCTCGCCCACGCCGCGCCGGATCACATTGTGCTGCACTGTCTGCCCGCCTACCGTGGCAAGGAAATCAGCGAAGACATCCTCGAACTCCACGCCGCCACGATCTTCCAGCAGGCCGAAAACCGCCTCCACGCGCAGAAGGCCATCCTGGTTGCACTCGGCCGGTGACGAAGATTCATTGTAGATATTGCTAGGAAATTGCTTTTGAGGTGAAGGCCGTTGGAAGAGCCGGTGGCCGGACCCTGGTCTTTATACACATCTCCTAACCCCGGAGCAAAGCGACAACCACTCAGCACAACATCCTCACTCCGGCCACACAATCCTTGGCAACTTCCCGCCCCACTGCGGTAACGACACATCAAAGAAAAACTTGCCTCCTCCCATACGCCCCTTGCCAGCCGGATTGATGTGGATCCGCTCAAGCGAGCCATCGCTA
>JAPLUJ010000754.1 GCA_026397695.1 Verrucomicrobiota bacterium
TGAAGAAAGACACGGGCAGGAATGCCCGTGCTCCGTTGTCTTCTTCCTCTTCACCAATGACCAATGACCGATGACTAATGACTTCTTCTCTTCCTCTGGTCTCTGGTCTCTTGATTGCCTGCGGCCAGAGCACGGAGCCGGAGGCGAACATGACGTGGTTGAACCCCTCCTCTGCATGAGCCACCGGTCCGGTCCACCTGTTTAACAAAAAAAGTGGCGATGCCACGAGGCATCGCCACTTTGGGGAATCGGTATCATCAGAAGAACACCATGTAGAACGCGACGCAGCAGCCCACTACGATCGCGCTGTGGACCACGTCCATGTAATTCCAACTGGCTTTGGTGGCCGCTTTCTCTTCCGGCGTGGCACCATACCACGTGTACTTGACGGTCGCGGGATCGGGAGCCTTGGTGATGAAGCTGATGACCACCATGAGCACGGCGGTTAGAACAAACAGGATCTGGCAGAAATAGAGCCAATGGATGTTCCAGAAATCGAAGATGATGCCGTGTTTCTCACGGATGGGGGCAATCTTGACAGCGAATTCCTCGGCCGTGATGGCTCCCTTGTACAACGCCTGCTTGAGATCCTTCACCATGGGCGCGTCAAAGCGCATGACCAGGTCGGCACCGAGGCGGGCAAAGCCGGCGGCCACACCCACCATGAACGACCACAGGGCGGCAGCCGAGGTTGCGCGTTTCCAAAAGACGCCGACGACAAACAGCACGGCGATCGCAGGCGATAGATATCCCTGCACGCTCTGGAGATATTCATAGAGGTTCGAGTGCAGCGCCTTGATCACGAGCACCCAACAGATGCCGAGGAACACGATGACCGCCGTGGCGATGCGTCCCACCAACACTTCCGTTTTGCCGGAGGCGGTCGGATGCCATTCCCGATAGAAATCCATCGTGAAGAGCGTGGCCGAGGCATTGAACTTCGATGCGAGCGACGCCATCAGGGCGACGATCATGCCGCAAGCGACAATCCCGCGGATGCCGTGTGGCAGGATCTGCGCGACCATCGAGGTGTAAGCGGCGTCACCGCTGGTGGAAAACCCGCAGCTAGGAGTTTGGGTCAAGGCAAACGCCACCATGCCGGGAATCAGGAAGATGAACACCGGTGTCAGTTTGAGATAACCGGCGAAGATCGAACCGCGGCGGGATTCGGTCTGGTTTTTACCGGCGAGCACCCGTTGGACGATGTATTGATCGGTGCACCAATACCAGAAACCGATAATGGCCGAACCGGGCAACACCGCCAGCCACGGCCATTCCGGATCTTTGTTGGAACGGATCAAATGGAGGTTGTCACCCACGGCGGCAGTGGTGGCTTTCCAGCCATCGATCAAGCTGCCATGACCGAGGAGGTGCAGGCCATAATAAAGGATGGCGAGGGAGCCGAGGAGCAGCACGGGCGTTTGCAACACGGCGGTGTACATGATGACGCGCATCCCGCCGAAGATCGTGTAAAGACCGGTGGTCAGAGCGAGACCCAAGGCGATCACCCAGAAAACGTCAATCTGGCTGCCAAACAGATTCACACTGTCCACATTCAACAAGGTGCGCACCACGACATCACCGGCGTAGATGGTGGCCGCGATTTTTGTCAGCACAAGGCTGGCCATGGTGATCAGGCTCAGGACATTGCGCGAACCGCGGCTGAAGCGCAGTTCGAGGAATTCCGGCATCGTGAAGACCTTCATGCGGTCGTAGAGCGGCACGAAAACCCAGCCGAGCACCAGAATCAACCAGCCCTGCATTTCCCAATGCGCCATTGCCATGCCGGTGACAAAGCCGGCACCGGCGAGGCCGACGAGGTGCTCCGAACCAATGTTGGAGGAGAAGATCGACGATCCGATCTGCAGCCAGTTCGCATCGCGGCCCGAGAGGAAGTAATCCTTGCCGGACTCGTTTTTCTTGCGCATGGAAAACCACACGGTCACGACCATGCCGATGGCAAAGAAGACGATTACGGCCACGTCCAGGCCATTGAACACCGTGCCGTTCAAGCCAGTCCCTTCGGTGGCGGCGGCAGCGGACGCCGCCGCAAGTGTATTAATCATCATATTCATAAATTATTGCTGGGAATCGGGGTGGTGGTGAGGTCGCTTGGAGTCGCGAATTGGCGGATTGGATATCAGACGTGCAGGAGAGAGCGGGCCGGGGCAATGCCGGAATGCTGGCAACGAAGGCACTCCGACCGGCGGAAAACGGAGCGTGCATGTGACTGGGCGCGGATTTTCAGCTGAAAGGTCACGTGCCTGCGGAAATTAGCCATCCGGCCCGCCGTGCCAAGAAAAATCTCGGATTTTTTCGACACGGCACGGCCCGCCGTGTCATGCCGAGTGCTGTCATCTTTGGCATGCCGGCATGGGAAGTCAGGGATGATAGAAGAACGGGGACGGCACGGGCTGCCGTCATTCGCGGAATTGATAGCGTCCGTCGCGCACGGAGGTTGCCGGCGGGATGTGAGTTTTTTCGAAGTGGTCGTATCCTTCCTTGAGGTTTTGCCAGAATTTCTCCCACGGGGATCCTGCGGCTTTTGCCATCCGCTTGTCCGTCATGCGGAAAGGAAACAGATGCACCTGAAACCGGGACTGGCCCTGGCTCAGGGCTGCGGCACACAGGGTGTAGATCTCTTCGATCTTCTCGTCGGTCATCGCCAAGCAGCCGATTGATACGCGGTTGCCGTGGATCATGATCAGGCTGCCCGTCCGGCCGAGGGCGCGGTCGAATGCATTCGGATACCCGATGTTGAACGCGAGGTGATACTTGCTGTCGGGCTTCATGGCGGATGGCGGAACTTGATAGAATCCTTCCGGCACCTGGCCATCGCCTGCGGCGAGTTTCGGGCCGAGGGTGCCGGAGGCGGCGGCGATCGGATAGGTGCGGAAGAGCTGGAATTTCCCGGATTTGCGCTGATGGACGAAGAGTTCGAGTTGTCGTTCTTCCTTGAAGGCGCGGAGAAACACCGGATCACCGAATTTCAAACCGGCGGCCGACAGGTCGCGATCCAAGGACGGGCGGACGCGGGCGGCGGCGGCGGCGGGGCGCGGATGAAGGGCGGGATCCATAGGCGGGTTCTTTTTCTCGCAAGCAGCCATGCCGGCAAGCATCAAACAAAGAGTGACGGTGAGGAGTTTCACGAGCGGCTACCGGATGCATACACGGATATTCCGCAGATCTCACGGATTTTCCGTAGAGGGGTGGCAAGCGCATTGTGGCATTTTCAAGAGACAGATTGCACCCGGGCAGGTTTTAAGCGACAAGACGTCCGCCGCACACCACTCATGACCCAGCTTTTGATCGAACCTGCCCGCCGCACCGGATGCGAGGACATCCCTGCGCTCACCCAGGTGCTGCAATCCGCAGCCCAGCGCCAGCGCTCGCCCATCGATGATGTGCTGGATGCCGACTTGGTCGATGAAGAACGCTACATGCGCGAACTGGCGCTCGACCTCGGCATGGAGTGGTTGGTCAGTATTCCCCTGCCCGAAGTCCCGTTGCCGCTGCGTGAGGCATGCGGTCCGCGAATCGCCTTGCGTCACCGCCTGTTGCCCGTGGCCATCACCGGCGAAGGCGACAAGAGACGCCTGAAACTCGCGACCTTTGACCCCTTCAATTTGGTCGCCCGCCAAGCCGCCGCGCAGGAACTCGCATTGCCCATCGATTGGTGCATGGCATCCCGCAAGCGCCTCCACGAAGCACTCCGCCGCCTTTACGGAGTGGGCGCGGACACGTTCGAACAAATCCTCGAAGGCCGTGATTTCGACTACGATCACATCGAAGCCGGCGAAGACGCTGCCAACGTCATCGACCAGGACGACGATGAGGAAGCCAGCGTCGTCAAGTTCGTCAACCAGATCATTCGCGAGGCGCTCGACCAGCGGGCCACCGATATCCACGTCGAGCCGCTCAGCACCAACCTGCGCATCCGCTATCGGATCGACGGACGCCTGATAGAAATCGCCGTGCCGGAAAACATCAAGGCGCTGCAAAGCTCGGTCATCGCCCGTTTGAAAATCATGGCACGCTTGGACATCGCGGAGCGCCGGGTGCCGCAGGACGGACGGATCAACCTGCAATTCGAGGGGGTGACCATCGACGTCCGCGTCGCCACCGTGCCCACCGTCGAGGGGGAAAGCGTATCCCTGCGTCTCCTCAACCAGGAAAAATTCAACATAGCCAAGCTCGCGTTGGAGCCGTTCGTGTTGAAGAAAATCGAGGCGCTGCTGCATCTGCCTAACGGCATCATCCTCATCACCGGTCCCACCGGTTCGGGTAAATCCACCAGTCTCTATTCGTTCCTCAGCGAGGTCAACCACCCGGAACGGCGCATCGTCACCGTCGAAGACCCGGTGGAAAACAAACTCACCGGCGTGATGCAGATCGCCGTGAAAAACGAGATCGGCCTGACGTTTGCCACCGCCCTGCGATCGATCCTGCGGGCCGACCCTAACATCGTCATGATCGGGGAAATCCGCGACCTTGAAACGGCGGAAATCGCCATCCGCGCATCTCTAACAGGTCACTTGGTGTTCTCCACCCTGCACACCAACGACGCCATGGGCGGCATCAGCCGTTTGGTGGACATGGGCGTGGAACCGTTCCTCGTTTCCGCCGCAGTGCGCGCGTTCCTGGCCCAGCGCCTCGTGCGCCGGCTCTGCCCGCATTGCAAAACCCCGCGCGAAGTCACCGAGCAAAACCGGCGCGATCTCGGCATCCCGCTGCACATCGCCGGCCAGGCATATGCCCCGAATGGCTGTGACCGCTGCCGCATGACCGGCTTCTCCGGACGCCTCGCCATTTACGAAATCATCCTGCTCACCCAGCCGATGCAGGAACTCATCGCCCACCGCGCACAGGCCCCGGACGTCCGCGCCCAGGCGCTCCGCGACGGCTACATCCCGATGCGTGAATACGGTTGGTATAAGGTCATGAAAGGCGATACCACCATCGAGGAAGTCATTTCCGTCACCACCTCGGAAATCGGCGGCAGCGAATGAGGAAATCTGAAATCTCAAATCTGCAATCTGAAATCTCAATTTCCCCATGCCTCTTTTCGCCTACAAAGCCCTGTCTGCCGACGGATCGGTCACCACCGGTGAGATCGACGCCGCCGACCGGCCGGAGGCGTTGCGGCTGCTGGATCGCAAGGGCCTGCAACCGCTCAACCTCAAGGAGACTGTTAACGCCGTGCCAGCCGTCAAAAAGGCCAATGGCAAAGCGAAATCCGGGGGGAGCCTGCGTGTTGGGGCCAAGGCGACACCCAAGGAGGCGCCCATACCCGATGGGCCGAACAAGCTGAAACGGCAGGAGGTGGTGTTGTTCACCGAGGAGCTTTCCGACATGCTCGGTGCCGGTTTGCAGTTAGAGCCCGCGCTGAAATCAATGGAAAGCCGCCAGGAACTCGGCAACCTCAAGGCGGTCTCCTACAAACTCCGCCAGATCGTGCGCGATGGGGTGAATTTCTCCGCCGCCCTGAAAAAAGTGAGTCCGAGTTTCGGTCCGCTTTATTGTTCGCTGGCTGCGGCGGGCGAGGCTTCCGGCGCGCTCGACACCATTCTCAAGCGCCAGGCGCATTACCTCAAAACCCTCGCCGAGCTGCAGGCCCGCCTGATCCTCGCGATGATCTATCCGGCCTTCCTGGTGCTTGCGGGCCTCGGCGTTTCCATCATTTTCATCACGGTGCTCATCCCCCAACTCACCGCCCTCATCGAGAGCAGTGGCGGAAAAATGCCCCTCGGGGCCGCCATCCTCATCGCCGTCTCGGATTTCCTCGGCAAGTGGTGGATCATCATTCTCATCACCCTGGCCGCCATCTTCATCTTCTTCAAAGCATGGAAGGACAACGAAGCCAACCAACCCGTTTGGGACCGCATGAAACTCCGCCTGCCGCTCATCGGCCGAATCATCACCAGCCGGTTTTTCGTCCAGTTCCTCGAAACCATGGCCAACCTGGTCAGTAATGGCCTGCCGCTGCTGCGCGCACTCGAGCTTTCCCGCGATGCCACGCAGAATCTTTCGCTCCGCTCCGATCTCAACATGGTGATAGATCAAGTGGGCGACGGGCGGTCCTTTTCCAAAGCCCTGATCCGCAACGGCGCGTTCCCCCCCCTGCTCATCGACATCATTTCCGTCGGCGAGCAAACCGGGAAAATCGACCACTCGCTGCGCCGTGCCGCCGAGCGCTATGACAAGGAACTCGACAAGGATCTCCAGCGCATCATGGCACTGATCATGCCCACCGTGCTCATCATCATGGCA
>JAPLUJ010000204.1 GCA_026397695.1 Verrucomicrobiota bacterium
GCAGAAGATCACCCGCTTGATCGCCGGGATGGCGGATTATCTGGAGGCCTGCAATTGCATCCTCGCGGGCGGCGAAACCGCCGAGATGCCGGGCATCGTACCCGTGGATGTGATCGAATTGTCCGGCTTCTGCATCGGCTGCGCGGAAAAGCCCGATTTGATCGACCCGACGACGGTGGCGGTGGGGGATGTATTGGTCGGGTATGCATCTGATAGCATCCACGCGAACGGATGGTCATTGGTGCGGCGTGTGCTGCATGAATTTCCGGGAGAAGTCAGCGCCGACGAACTGGCTGCCTGGTTGCAACCGACCCGTCTTTACCACGATGTGACGGGTGATTTGCAGCAATCCGGGGTGAAGCCCAAAGCCATGGCCCACATCACGGGTGGCGGCTTGCCGGAAAACCTCGAGCGCTTGTTCCGGGGCATGGGTGCCGACTTGGAAATCCCGCGCTGGGAACTGCCCGGCATCGACAAACTGCTCTCACACGTGGATGCACAAGACCGCTTCCGCACCTTCAACATGGGCATCGGCTGGGTGGCCATCGTCGCCGAGGCACAGGTCGATGCAGCTCTCACGGCGGGACCGGGTGGTCACGTCATCGGCCGGATGGTTTCCGCAGAGGGTGTTAGAGTTCGCGTTAGCGGCGTATGATGTTAAGATCCAAGCACGCATGAGCGATTTCCTCCAACATGAATGCGGGATCGCCGCAGTGCGGCTGCGCAAGCCGCTGGCCTATTATTACGACCGCTACGGCACCTGCCTGTGGGGCTTGAGCAAGCTGTTCATCCTGATGGAAAAACAGCACAACCGCGGCCAGGACGGCACGGGAATCGGCTGCGTGAAACTCAACATGCCGATCGGGCAACCCTACGTGAGCCGCCGCCGGGGTATCGAAAAAGACGCGCTGGCCGAGATTTTCCGCAAGGAAATCAAGGATTTTTCCAAGCTGTCCCGCAAGGAAGTCATGGACCCCAACAACCCGGAAAGTGTCAAGAAACACTTCGATTTCGGCGGGGAAATCCTCGTCGGCCACCTGCGTTACGGCACCTCCGGCGAATTTGATGTGGGTTCCTGCCACCCCTACCTGCGCCGCAGCAATTGGCCGACGCGCACCCTCATGGTGATGGGCAATTTCAACATGACCAACGCGACCGAGCTCAACGAGGTGCTCATCAACCGCGGTCAGCATCCGGTGTTCGGGACGGACACCCAGACGGTGTTAGAGGAAATCGGTTATCATCTCGACGAGGCCCACACCGATCTCTACCGCCATCTCCGCGATGCCGGCGTGCCGGGTGCGGAAATGCCCGCGAAAATCTCCGCCGCACTCGATGTCCCGCGCCTGGTGGCCCAGTCCGCCGCCGCTTGGGATGGCGGCTACGCGATTTGCGGCGTGATTGGCAATGGCGACATGTTCGTGATGCGCGATCCACACGGGATCCGGCCATGCCACATGCTGGTGACCGACGACGTGATCGCCTTTGCTTCCGAGCGGGTCCCCTTGATGACGGTTTTTGAAGCCGAAGCCACTGCCGTGAAGGCGGTTCCTCCCGGCTCGATGATCACTATCAAGTCCGATGGATCGATCTCCGACACCATTTTCGCCCCACCGCAAACCTTCACCCCGTGTTCCTTTGAAAAAATCTACTTTTCACGCGGCAACGACCCGCAGATCTATCGGGAACGCAAGGCTCTGGGCGCCGCGCTCGTCCCCCAGATTGTCGAGGCAATCAACGGGGCTTTCGAGAAAACCATCTTTTCGTTCATCCCTAACACCGCTGAAACCGCCCACCACGGGTTGATGGATGGCCTGCGCATGTTCCGCCGCCAAGAGGTGCGCGCGGCCATCCTCAAAGCTGTGGAGGAAGGCAATCTCACCCCCGAACTGGTGGATGATTTGATTCTGCGCAATTGGCCCCAAGGAGAAAAGGTCGCCCACAAGGATATCAAAATGCGCACCTTCATCGCGCAGGACAAGTACCGTGACCAACTGGTTTCACACGTCTATGACGTCACCTACGGCGTGGTCAAACCCGGTGATTATCTGGTGGCGATTGATGACTCGATTGTCCGGGGAACCACCCTCAAACAGTCGATCCTGAAAATCCTGGCACGCACCAAACCAGCGAAAATCGTCGTCTGTTCCACCGCACCGCAAATCCGTTATCCGGATTGTTATGGCATTGACATGTCGGAGTTGGGCAAATTCATCGCCTTCCAAGCCGCCGTGGCCCTCCATCGGCGTGCCGGGCGGCAGTCATTGCTCGACTGCATTTATGATGAATGCCACGAGGAGTTGCAGCGTCCGCCAGGCCAACGGCGCAACTGCGTGCAGAAGGTTTATGAGGGATTCACCGACGCGCAGATCTCGGCGGAAATCAGCCGCATGGTCTATCCGGAAAAAATCGATTGGCACGGTGAAGTCCAGGTGATTTTCCAAACCATCGCCAACCTGCACGCCTCGATCCAGGGTGCGTGCGGTGACTGGTATTTCACCGGCAACTATCCGACCCCGGGCGGCTATTCGATGGTCAACCTCGCCTACCTGCGATGGTATGAAGGGGTGGGAGGAAGAAGCTACGACCTGCCCTTGTAAAGCGTGGTGGAGCCCCCCGGATCCCAGCCGGTCTAACTCTCTCAGGCTTTCTTGAGAAACACATCCAGCGTCGTTTCCTCGAAAAATTGCCGGCTGTTTTCCTCCATCTTGATGAAATCATTGTGCAGTGGACAGGGTTCGCCGGAGCCACAAGAACCTTCGCCGATCGGACACGGAAATTCGTCCATCCGCCGCTCAAACAGACTCACAATCTCTGACAGTCGAATCTCCCCGGGCGGGCGCGCCAAGCGATAGCCACCGCCCGGCCCCGTGATCCCGATCGTCAGCCCCGCAGTCGCCATTTGACTCAACAATTTCGCGGCAAGGGCCACCGATATATTGCGTTCCCGTCCCACTTCGGCCGAGGACACCACGGCTGTGCCTTCAGCGTGTTTTTCCACCAGATAACTCATTGCTGAGACTGCGTGCCGGGTCTGCTTTCCGTAACGAAACATGCCGATCCATAACATCACGGGAACCAATAAGCTAGAAAAACATGAATAAAATTTCAGTGGTATGCTGGCCCCCCCCTTTGTTGCTTGCTCGCATCCGGCTACACAGGGCATGATCCGTGCGGACGATGAAAGAACTGCTCGAAGAACTCGAACGCTGGGGTGCGGATGTGATCTTTGGTCGCGCCAAGGGCTTTCGCGCGGCCGTAACACGGTTCCTGATGCGCGCGCTGTCCATTTTCTTCCGCATTCTTGTGCAGGCCCGCCTGTGGTATTTCCGCAGCGGTTGGAAACCCCAGCATCATCTCGGAATGCAGGTCGTCGCCATCGGCAACATCACGGTGGGCGGCACCGGCAAAACCCCCGTCGTCGAATTGCTCGCCCGCTCCTTGCGCGACAGCGGCAGAAACGTCGCCATCCTCTCCCGCGGCTACAAAAGCAAGAAACTCGACCAACCCCAACCCTGGCACGACGCCCAAGGCAACCTCATCCCCGACGAGCACATGCCCAAAGTCGTTTCCACCGGCAACACCCTGCTTCTCGATTCAAAATTCGCCGGCGACGAACCCTTCATGCTCGCCCGCAACCTCGAGCGTGTCTCGGTGGTCGTGGACAAGAACCGCGTCAAAAGCGGCCGCTTCGCCATCGAACAACTCGACGCCGACCTGTTATTGTTAGACGACGGCATGCAGTATCTGAATCTCGCCCATGGGATTGACATCGTGCTCGTCGATGCCGGTTCACCGTTCGGCACCGAGGCGTTGTTGCCGCGCGGCACGTTGCGCGAGCCGCCGAAAAACCTGCGTCGCGCGAGTTATATCCTCCTCACCAAGTGCAACGGCCACTCCAACGACGCGCTCATCGCACGCATTCGCCGCTATAACAGCACTGCGGAAATCATCGAAAGTTCTCACGTGCCGGTCTATTTGGAGGATGTCTTTACCCGCGACCGGCAGCCGCTGGAATTACTCAGGGACAAATGGGTGGGGGCGATCAGCGCAATCGCCGTGCCCGAGGCCTTCGA
>JAPLUJ010000575.1 GCA_026397695.1 Verrucomicrobiota bacterium
CAAAACAAATCGGTTTCCAGTTCGCTCCAACCATCGAAGGGGATTGGGAGTTTGGCGTTCAATTGGAACAGGCCGGATGTTTCAGTTAGAGATTCCAGGCGTTGGAAGAGAAAGGCCTCCGAGGCGCTGCGTGCGCGTTCGAGGCCGGTGGGATCGGCGGCTACGGAGCGGGTGACTTCGACGAAGAGGTTGGCGAGCGGGACATCGACGCCATCACGGATCAAGCGGCGGACACTGGCGGCATAGTCTTGTTTCCATGCCGGATCGATGGGCAGCGGAACATCGGGTGGCCAACCCGGCAGGGCGCTGGCGGGAAGCAGGATGGTATAACCGACGGCCTCGTAGCCGGCGCAGCGTTTGTCGAACATGTGCGACAACATCGGGACGTCGAGATCGGCGTAATCGTGAATCCGCACTTCATGTTTGCCTTCGTGCAGGCGGTGGAGGCGCCCGGCATATTGGGCGATGATGCCGCGCCAAGCCACCGGCATGGTTAGCAACAGGGTATCCAACCGCGAGTCATCAAATCCCTCGCCGATGAATTTTCCGGTGGCGATCACGACCCGCGCCTCGTTTTCCGGAATGACGGCGAGTTGTGCCAGCGCCTCGCGCAGGGATTTTTTACCCATGCCGCCTTGCAGGACGACTACATGGGGTGCGTGCGGACGAATCAAATCCGCTAGAGTTACGATGTGTTCGGTGCGTTCGGTGAGCACGAGTGGCGAACGGCCCTCGCGCAACGCGGCAATCACGTCGTCGCGAATCATGACATTGCGCAGCTCCGAACGGATGATTTCGGTGCACAAGGTTTGGTATTCCTGCCGCCGGTCGGATGCCGGTTCGGCCAGCGACCGGAAGCCGGTGGGACGCACGATCACATGATGGGCAAATGGCCGGTCGTCAGCCTGTTGTTTGGCATCCACCCGGTGGCGAACCGGTCCGCATTGCATGAAGATGATGGGATGGTGGCCGTCCTTGCGCGCCACCGTGGCTGATAGACCGAGCACGAAGCGAGCCTTGGCGCGGCGGGCGACCAGCTCGAAGCTATGGGCTGATAGATGGTGGCATTCATCGACAATCACATGCCCGTAGTCCGCCACCCGGTCATCGACAACGCCCTTGCGGACGAGACTTTGGATGAGTGCCACATCGATTCCGCCTGATAGTTTCTTATGGCCGCCGCCCAGGCGGCCGATGGCTTTGGCGGGCAGGTTGAGAAAGGACGCGAGGCGATCGATCCATTGTTCGAGGAGTTGTTGGCGGTGGACCAGCACGAGCGTGTTCACCCTGCGGGCGGCGATGAGCCAGGCGGCGAGTACGGTTTTACCGAAGGCAGTGGTGGCGGCAAGCACGCCGGTGTCGTGCGCTAGCATGGCGGCGGCGGCAACCTCCTGGTCCGGGCGCAGAGTGCCCAGAAACTGCAGATCCAGCGGCTTTCCGGCAACCCGCTCATCGCGGATCACGGGCTTGATTTTCAGTTTCGATAGAAGGACTGAAACATCCTCCAGACACCCACGTGGCAGGCCTATATAGGCGGGCAGGTCTTCGGCGCAGGCAATGACCCGGGGCTTGCCGTAGGTCGAAAGCCGCATCGCCTGGGCGCGGTAAAACTCCGGGTTTTGAAATGC
>JAPLUJ010000530.1 GCA_026397695.1 Verrucomicrobiota bacterium
AATGCCTGGACTGCGGCGCTTGGAAAAAACCGCACGGAAGTCCAGGTCGAATGAACCGGCGATCACGGCGCGGGGTTGCTTGCCCAGCCGTGAGATTATCGCGGGCGCCCAGCGCGGTTGTGGTTTCAGACCCCCCCCCAACGAAATTTCTCGACCCCGCGAACCGGATGGGTATTCTCAGCGGCACAAGGATTTTTTCCGCCTCCACCGAAACGCCGTCCGCAAACGCAACACCGCAACACCCGGTCATCCCCGCCCTCCGGTCCGGCCACCAGATCGTTCAACGGCTTTCGCCTCAAAAGCAATTCCTTAGCATGGTCATGAAACCTTTTCGGAACCTGGTTGTTGTTGCTATCGGCTTAGCCCTTGCACTCGGGGCCGCCGCGCCAGCGCCGGCTGGCGTCATTGAAGATTTCAAGAACCCGCCCAGGGAGTTTTCCGTAATGCCCTTCTGGTTCTGGAACGACGATCTCAAGGATGAGGAGTTGATCCGTCAGATTGCTGATTTCGAGACTCATGGGGTTTACGGTTTTGTCATTCACCCGCGCATTGGCTTGCCGGACGACATCGGCTGGATGTCTCCGCGGATGATTCATCACATGCGCGTGGCGATTGAAGAAGCAGCCCGGCGGAAGATGTACGTCGTTCTCTATGACGAGGGCATGTACCCGTCCGGCTCGTCCAGCGGTCAGGTCGTGGCTCGGAATCCGCACCATGCCGCCCGCGGTCTGGCCAAGATTGATGTTGCGCCGGGAGAAACGCCGCGTCTCGAGGAAGGCTGGAAGCTGGTCGCTACGCTCGACCGCACCAATGGCCAGCGCGTGGCTGTTGTGGAGCGGCCCTCTGGCGGCGTGATTCGCGGTTTGCGCTACCTCGGTGAAGGCCCCGGGCAGGTCAAAGAGGAAACACCGCCCGCAGGAGACATCCTCAACCCGGAAGCGGTGGCCAGTTTCATGGAACTGGTTTATGACCGCTTTGCGAAGGAGTTCGGCTCCTACTTCGGAACCACCATTCTGGGAGTCTTCACCGATGAGCCGGATATGCTTGGGCGCAGCCCGGCTCGTGGAATGGTACGCGGCAATGCCGCTCTGTTCGGGCAGATCAACCGCATTCTGGGTTACGATTTCAAACCGTTTCTCGCCGATCTCTGGTATGCAGACCGTCTGGATTCAGCACGGCGACGGGCCCAATACCTGCGCGCCGTGAACATCTGCCTGGAGGAAACCTACTATCGACAACTCAGCGAATGGTGCGCCAAGCACCGTCTCGCGCTCACCGGTCATCCCGCCGGCTCGATGGATCTCGGCACACAGCGGTATTTTCAGATTCCGGGTCAGGATCTGGTCTGGCGCTATGTCGAGCCGGGTAGCAAAGCCCTGGCCGGTGAACATTCGACGATGGCCAAATGCGCCTCCAGCGCCATGCTGCATCTGGGCCGCCGCCGCAACGCCAACGAGCTTTACGGGGCCTACGGGCACAACCTGACTTATGACGAAATGCAGTGGCTGGCCAGTTGGTGTTTTGTTCGCGGACAGAATCTCCTGTATCCGCACGCCTTCTACTACTCCATTCGCGGTGCGCGTTTCGACGAGCGTCCGCCCGATGTCGGCCCGCACGCCGCGTGGTGGGAACAATACCGAACTTATGCCGACTACTGCCGTCGGTTGAGCTGGTTGAACACCGATTCCCGACAAGTCTGCGAGCTGGCCATTTTGGGCGATGCCGCCTGGTTGCCCGACGAATCTGCCAGGATCTGCTTCCAACACCAGCGCGACTTCAACTACCTGGAGGTTCGCCATCTCTGGGAAAACGCGAATATCGGATCCGGCGGCGTCGAGTTGAGCGGCATGGCTTATCGCGCTGTGATTCTGGATGGTTTGTCCTACCTTCCGGACAAGGCCCTGCCGCTGCTGGAGAAACTGGCGAGGAGTGGCCGGCTCATCCTGTGGAAGGGTTCACCCTCCGCGTCCACATTGAAAGGCGCTCAGGTGGCGGGGACCCCAGAGGAATTGGTCGCTGCGATCGACAAGCTGGTCAAGCCCGACATCATACTCCAACCGGCCTCGGAGAGCATTCGGTACCGTCACGTGGTGAAGGGCGGACGCGACTTCTACATCCTGTTCAACGAAGAGTCCGGGGCGGTCACCACCAAAATCGATCTGTCCGTGAATGGCCAGCGCCAGTGGCTCAATCCCTTCACTGGTGACACGAGCGATGCGTCGGCTGTCGAACCCGTAGTTTTCCAGCCACACGAGCTGAAAGTGCTCGGTGTGGGCAAGCAGCCGTAACGCGGATTTGGAACAACTCCCGCCTGAGCCACGCCGCATGGGTGTTCACGGTGTTCCCTAACAGAAGCGCGGTGCCGGTGTTGAGAATCTCAAGACGCATGGGCGGAGCTTCCGGCGGCGTGCGAGCAGACTCAAGCAGAGAAATGACCCGTTGGGTATTGCAGCTCATGTTATGGCGAGTCTGGAGACTCGCGCTCAGACGCAAAACACGCAACCGTAACTGGATTACTGATAATTTGTCTGACAAATTATTACGCGAGCCGACGCAAGCAGAGAAATGCCCCGTTGGGTATTGCGGTTCATGCTCTGGCGAGTCTGGAGACTCGCGCTCCAACGCAAAACACGCAACCGCAACTGGATTCTTTTATGTTAGAACCCATGATTTTGCCGCCGCATCAAGAATCAGGATTATTTGGCGGCGTCTGGTTTTACATCTTCCTTGGGTGCGCCCGTGGCCGGTTCCTTGGCGGGAGTATCGGCGGCTTTTTTCTTGCCCTCTTCGAGGCGTTTGCGGAAGCCGTCGATGCCGGTGATCAGCGGGCTTTTAGGAGCGAATGCCTTCGCTTCGTCCACGGCCTTGAGCGCATCATCGAACTTGCCTTGCTGGGCGAAAATCACCGCGCGTGTCATCATCAATTGCAGGGTTTGCTCCGAGTCGAAGCCGCCTTCCTTGAGGGTTTTGTCCACGAGGGCAAGGGCCCCGCCCATATCCTGTTTGCCGGCCAGTGCTTGCAGGGCATCCTGGAAGTCCTGCAGGCGTTTCTTGGTCGCTGTCATTTTGCCAAATCCGCTTTCGTCCTTGGGATCGGCAGCCTTGATTTGTTCGACAACCTCGCCATAGAAATTCGAGACGATCTGCTCGTCGAGTTGCATGGCATCGAGCGCGGCCATGAGCGCCTTGGCTTTGGCGGGGCCTTCGGACTTCCGGGCGGTGGCGAACGCCTCGTCGCGTTTGGTCTTGGCACCGCGCAGTTCATTGAGGTGGGTGACGTATTTCTCCGGGCCTCCTTCCTGATAGCCGGTGGCGGCGTATGGACGCCCCTCGGCATCGCACAGGAGAATCGAGGGATAACCCTGCACCGCATATTTTTTACCGAGTTCGGCGTTTTGCTTCTGGGTCTCCTCGGAGAGTTTTGATTTGTCCTTGGGGAAATCGAGTTCGACGAGCACGAAGGAATCCTTCACGCCGGTCTTGAACGGCTCGAGTTTGAAGACCTCGTCGTTGAGTTTGATGCACCACCCGCACCAGTCGGAGCCGGTGAAATCGATGAGCAGGTCTTTCTTGGATGCGGTCGCTTGTTTTTTCGCGGCCGCGTAGTCGGAGGTCCAGCCTTCGCCGCCGGCAAAGGCGGCACCGTGGAGCGTCACCATGGCGGCGCAGATTATTAATTTGTTATATATTGTTTGCATCGGGAGCGGGAAAATAAAGCGCCCTTTCGCCGGCGTCGAGAGGAATCCGAGGGGGGTGCCGCTCATTTTTACAAGAGAGGCAGGGCGGTTGCAAACCTCCGCCACGCTTTATTTGCGCAGCGCTTCCTCGCGCTCCTTGGCCTTGGCGATGACTTCTTCGGCGATGTTTTTCGGGCAGGGCGCGTAGTGGCTGAACTCCATTGAGAACTGGCCGCGGCCGGAGGTCATGGTGCGCAAGTCGCCGATGTAGCCGAACATCGCGCTCAGCGGTGCCTCGGCCTTGACGCGGATGCCGCCGTGGGTGGTCATTTGCTCCTTGATCATGCCGCGGCGGCGGTTGAGGTCGCCGATGACGTCACCCACATGCGCTTCCGGC
>JAPLUJ010000701.1 GCA_026397695.1 Verrucomicrobiota bacterium
ATTCGAACCGCCGATGGACGCAGATGAACACAGATCAAATCAAAAATCTCTCTTCATCTGCGTCTATCTGCGTTCATCTGCGGTTAAAACCCTCTTCTCTTCCTGCTTAATTGAACGGTATTGGCCGCATCGCCCGTCATCACCTGCACGAATTCTCCTTGCAGCGCCAGTTCAAGAACGCAGTCACCAAGGCCGACATCGCCAAACACGCCACATCGCATTCCATGCGCCATTCCTTCGCATCCCATCTACTGGCATCCGGCACCGACATCCGCACCGTCCAGGATCTCCTCGGCCATGCCGACGTCTCCACCACCATGATTTACCTCCACACCCTGAAACGGCCGGGCGCAGGCGGCCCGAGCCCGCTGGACCTGCCCTGAAGACGGCTAAACCCCCATCAAAACCAGTTTCCACAACATTTCCCCTTTTTTGCTTGAATGGTCCTTCATGGCGGACTAAACCCCGTCCTGAACGGACATCCAGGAGAAATGCCCTTCCGGGTTGCCTTTGCCCTTGTTACACCACCGGTGGCTGTTACAGGACAAATGCCACCTGTGGCTCAATAAAACTGTCGCTTAGAAAAGGATAAGAGATGAAACACATCATGATCGTTCTTGCGCTGAGTTTTGCGGCTTCGCTTGCGTTTGCGAAGGACATCCCCGTAGACATGGGAGGGAAAACCATCACCGTCAAGGCTACGACGACCAACCGCGAGATAGTAGCCAAAGATATGGGTACGGGAGACCAAAAGACCCCTCTGGGATGCTCGTTACTCTACTACTCCCGCCTTTCCAAAGGAGACATTGCAGAGGCGTCCAACCTGTCGACAGCCCCAAAGGCAACTGCCGAGAAATGGGAAAAGTACCGGGAGCGCACGGGAGTCGCCGAGTTCAAGAAGGATATGGCCGCGTATTTTACGAGCAAGAACGTGGTCTTGGCTGAACTGACTTTGGACGAAGCCGTCATGCTGGTTGTAAAGACCGCCGACTATACGGCGGGGCAGATATACGTGAAACAGAATGATAAGTGGTTGATGGCGGAGAGCCTGAAGACCGAAGCAGGAACGGCGTTCGGAAAGATTTTAAGCAAGATTTAAGACGGTGAGATCAAGTTTTAAAGCGAACCAGAGCATGGACGGTACGCGGTAAACCGCGCCCGTCATGCTTACTGAGCAGTCCCTGGGTTGGAATACATTCAGTTAGCCGCAAAGAGGCACAGAAACCACAAAAATGAATGCCATCAGGCATATTGCGTATCTTGCGCATTTTTACGGCAAAAAATACTGTAGGGCAAACCAAGAACTCATCAGTATCGTTCTATGCAATGATATGAAGACAGGACTGACCATATCGATCGGATGCATGCTCGCGAGCGCCGTGCTGGCCGGCGAGATGAGCACTAACCGCCCAGCGTCATGGGCTCAACCCGTCATGCTGGATGGCGTCCCTAACCTTCATCAGGTATGCACCAATCTGTACCGTAGCGCCCAGCCTACCGCGCAAGGCATGCGGAACCTCAAGCAGAACGGTGTAGCGACGGTCGTGAATCTCCGATCCTTCCACACGGACCGGGACGAAATCGGACAGACGGAACTGGCGTACGAACACATCTACATGAAGGCGTGGCACCCCGAACGGAAGGAGATCGTTCGATTTCTTCAGATCGTAACCGATCCGAAGCGAACTCCCGTGCTCGTCCACTGTCAGCACGGGGCCGATCGCACCGGCACCATGTGTGTATTGTACCGTGTCGCAGTTCAAGGTTGGTCGAAGGAAGAAGCCATTCGGGAGATGACGGAGGGCGGGTTCGGCTTTCACGAAGTCTGGCAGAACCTCCCAAGCTGGATCGCTGATCTCGATATCGAATCCATCAGGAAGGATGCGGGAATCAAGACAGGCAAAGAACAAGCGGGCGCTGACCAACCGGCTACCAAGCCCGCAGACAAGAGTCCCGCGAAAGATCAACCCTCAACCCCCACGCCGAAGGATGCCCCCCGGTAGCCGGTGGCAGGCCCTTGGCGTTGTGCGCCGAGCAAAGCAAGGCGCTTCTTGTCAGGTGAAAGACCTGATGTTTCAAAACCTAGCCAGTAGAAACTACCGAGTGTTGCAGTTATGTTAGCTAACCCATTGGAACTTCGCGGGAGGCACCGCGTGAACAACAAGAACCCGGAGGCCGACTTGGAGGCCGATGGATGGGGAAACGTCATGGCTGAAGCGTACACAGGGAATTCCATAGGCCACAGGGAGGGTCGCATCCGCCTGAAGGTTGATACAGCCCCGTAAGTATGGAGATGTGGAAGGAGATCCAGTAACAGTAGGGAGAACCGAGCGAGATAGCCAGCCCGCAGGGCTGCCCCGGAGGGGTGAGCGCCGTGAGGCGGCGCGAAGCAATCCAGCACCGAAAG
>JAPLUJ010000306.1 GCA_026397695.1 Verrucomicrobiota bacterium
CGCCCGCGGCCTTGTCAAGGCGCGTGCACCCCAAAACAAAGGGACAACACTTTATCTTGATACACGGTTTCATGCATTTCCGCGCCCGCGGCGAAGACATTTGCTACAACTCCGCACACCATCGATCACGCGCGATCCATGCGCCGGAAAACCAGAGGGGCACGGGCGCGTTCGGCGAGCTCAGCCGAGCCGGCCCGCCCGTGATTTTCTTCCCCAACGGGGAGTCCCGCCCAATACCGTTCAATTAAGCAGGAAGAGAAGAGGGTTTTAACCGCAGATGAACGCAGATAGACGCAGATGAAGAGAGTTTTTTGATTTGATCTGTGTTCATCTGCGTCCATCTGCGGTTCGAATTTCTTAATTGAACAGGATTGGCCGTCCCGCCTGTTGGGGAATTGATAATGAAAAACATCATTGACGGCTTAACGCCGCGCGTTATTATCCCCCTGACCCGATGATCCGTTCCTTCGCTTGCAGGAAAACCGCGCTCTTCTTCGAGGAAAGGAAAACCCGGTCGTTGCCGTCGGACATCCAACGCGTTGCCTTGCGCAAACTTGCCCAGCTTCATGCCGTCACCGAACTCAACCATCTTTCCATCCCACCCGGCAACCGCCTGGAAACCCTCAAGGGCAACCGGGTGGGGAAGCACTCCATCCGCATCAATGACCAATGGCGCATCCGTTTCCGCTGGAAAACCGACGGCCCGCACGAAGTTGAAATCATCGATTACCACTGATCCATCATGAAAACACATGCTCCCATTCATCCCGGCGAAGTCCTCCGCGAGGATTTCCTGATCCCCCTAGGTCTATCGGAATACCGGGTGGCCAAGGACATCGGTGTCCCGCCCCGGCGGATCAACGAAATCGTCAAGGGTCGGCGCAGTCTCACCGTGGACACCGCCCTGCGCCTCGAACGCTATTTCGGATGGCCCGCCGAGGTGTGGCTCAATCTCCAAGCCCACCACGACCAGCAAGTCGCCAAAGCCACCTTGAAATCCACGCTCGCCGGAATCCATCCCTGCCCGGTGATGTGAATTCATCCTACCCCAAACAGGCGTCCATGTCCATCGTGCGCGGCAGTGCGCGGGGAGGATGCAACGCGGATGAAAATGACCTACCCCGCAACAATTTGTTTCAGGGAGACTGTCTGGGAATTGGCTTTTGGAATCTGGTCAATCAATCCGAACAAATTCGTGAACCATTCATGGAAGAAGCTCTCCCCGCAACGAACCCTGCAATAAAACCTGCAAAACCCCGCATTTCCCTGCATTTGGACGGCATTTAATACTCCCGGAAACACCCCACAAAAAACCCTGTAACCTTTTGAGTTACAGGGTTTCGAGAGTGGTACACCCGAAGGGACTCGAACCCCTAACCTTCTGATTCGTAGTCAGACGATCTATCCAATTGATCTACGGGTGCCTGGTGCTTGTCGCGGGAGGAACAAGCCCGGTTTTTCGGTGGGTGTCAAGGATTTCAATGCGACAGGTTGAAAAACTGCGGGATTGGATGGTTGGATGAGGTCTAGCGGGCATGCGGAAACCAATCGCACCGCAACCCGTATGGTCACCCGTCTAACAGAGTGGTGCGGGTGAAGAGCGGCAGGACATGGATGCCGCGGGCTTCGATCGCTTGGCGGCCACCTTCCTCGCGGTCCACCAGCACCAGGCAGAAAGCGATTTTTCCGCCGGCGCGTTCGATGGCGTCGATGGCCTTGAGGGTGGAGCCGCCAGTGGTGATGACGTCATCGACGACGATCACGTTGTCGCCGGCTTTGAAGTTGCCTTCGATTTGTTTACCCGCGCCGTGGCCCTTGGGTTCCTTGCGCACGGTGAATACCTGCAAGGCCTCGGCCGGGTGTTTGGCGGCGGAGGTCATGCCGACGGCGAGGGAAATCGGGTCGGCACCGAGCGTCATGCCACCGATGGCGTCGATTTTGACTTGGGCTTGGCGGAGGTGGTGCTCGACTTGGGCTTGGTCTTGGACGTGGAGGCGGTGGCGGACTTGGACTTCGTCTTGGACGAGGAGGCGGTGGCCGATTTGGGCTTCAGGCGAGGGTGAAGTTGCCGGTGCGGACGGATTTTTCGCGCAGGAGTTTTTTGAGGGCGGCGGCGGTGTGAAGCATGGGAGGAGGATGGGAAATGCCAATCGCGGGTGCAAGCGCGAAGCCGGTCTTTTGGTGCTGGCCAGCGGGGGCGGGACAGGCGTAAGTTGCGGGCAGATGATTTTAGCATTGATGGAACCTTCAGGTTTGATCGAGCAGGGAGGCCCGCTGGTGTGGGTGCTGCTCGGGCTGGCATTTATCGGGTCGGTGTGCGTGGTGGAGCGCTTTTTTTTCTTTCACCGGGCACGCATCGACGTTGGCGATCTGCTTGTGGGGTTGGCGCATCACGTTGGGCGGCGGGCGTTTGCGGAGGCGCTGCATGAGGCGGCCCGCGCGCCGGGGGCGGTGGCACGGGTGGCCCACGCGGCGCTGCTGCGTTATTATCTGAGCCGCGCGGATTTACGCGATATCGTGCAGGAGGCAGGGCAACTGGAAGTGCCGCGCATTGAGAAAAACATCCGGGTGATCCTTGGCACGGCGTTGCTTGCCCCGTTGGTCGGGATGCTTGGCACGCTGCTCGGCATGCTGGATATTTTCCAGAAAGTGAGCGACCTAGGGGGATTTACCGGTCCTGCGGAGCTTTCTGCGGGGGTGTTCACGGCACTCATCACCTCGGTGCTGGGACTCACGGTGGCGGTGCCGATGTATTTGTT
>JAPLUJ010000386.1 GCA_026397695.1 Verrucomicrobiota bacterium
CGGACGCGACATATTACCGTGTGCAGCATCTCGAGCGGATCACGCTGAAGGTGGTTGCGCCCAATTGCATCACGCGCTTTGACGATCTCATCGTGCGGGTTGATCCGTCGTTCAAGCTTGAGGTTCACATCGATACCGACGAGGCGAACGCGTGCGATCTGGAGCATGCGACGAAAGTGGAACTGTTAAAGCAATAGATATCCAGCGAGGCTTCGCCTCAGACCCAAGACAACAAGACCCAAGACGCAAGACGAAGAATTTGACCTAACGACAACACATTCTCGGTTTCAAGGACTCTCGCTGCACGCCACCAATCCATCACGCGACAACACCCGCATACCTTCCGCGAAATCCCCGGTATTTGTCCGCGGATCACCAGCAAGCAACCAATCCATACCAACCAAACAAAACACATGAGCGAAGCAATCGGACTAATTGAAACTCGGGGCTACGTGGGCCTGGTGGAAGCCAGTGATGCCATGGTGAAAGCCGCAAACGTGCAACTGATCAAATCCATTCCCATCGGCGGCGCACTGGTTACGACCATCGTGCAGGGCGATGTGGGCAGCGTCAAGGCGGCGGTCGATGCGGGCAAGGAGGCCGCCAGCCGGGTGGGCAACCTGGTTGCCTCCCACGTCATTGCGCGACCCGCCGCGGAACTCCTGAAATTTTTCACCGCATAACACAAGAAAGGATAGCATCATATGTCTGGACAAGCACTTGGAATGATAGAAACGAAGGGTCTCACCGCACAGTTTGAAGCGACTGATGCCATGTTGAAGGCCGCCAACGTCGAGCTGATAGGCTGGGAGAAAATCGGTTCGGGATATGTCACGGTGTGCATTCGTGGCGAGGTTGCCGCCGTCAAGGCCGCCGTGGAAGCGGGCGCTACGGCGGCGAGCGAGATCGGCGAGGTGATCGCCGTGCATGTGATCCCGCGTCCGCACGACGACCTTGCCGGGCTCGGCAAATTTCTTGGCAGCAAGGTGGCCGCGAAATAACAGATTTTGAAACACATCGGGCAATTTCTCCATGGGATAAAGCGCATGCTGCGGGGTTTTCCGCAGTACCGTGCTGCGGCTGGTCCACCGGACGCCATGAAACCTAACCAAATTCTCGTTGCCAACATTGGCAGCACTTCATTCAAGTTCCGCTTGTTTGAAATGCCGTCCGAGCACGTTCTCGCGTGTGGCGGGATTGAGCGCATTGGCAGCGCGGAGTCGCCGTATAAGCTCCAGACCGGCAGCGCGCCGGAGCGGGCGGGGACGGCGGTGGTGCCGGACCACGGCGCGGCGATTGCGTTCGCGGAGAAGGAGCTCGGCGGGTTCAGCAGACTGGCGGCGGTCGGTTTCAAGCCGGTGGGAGCGCGCAATGTGAGTGGCACGCAGGTGATGGATGAACGAGTGCTCAAGGCGATGGCGGAGTTCAACACGCTGCTTCCGGCACATAACCCGCCGTGCATCGCCGGTGTCCGGTTGTTCAACCAGCTCTATCCGCAGTTGCCGTGTATCGGCACGTTTGAGACGGCATTTTACGCTGATTTGCCGCTGGCAAAAAGGCGCTACCCGGTACCGCTGGAATGGGAAACCCAATACGGCATTCGTCGATACGGGTATCATGGCGCGAGTCACCGCTATGTCACCCAGCGCTGCGCCGAACTGCGCGGCACGGACCAACTCCGCATCATCTCGTGCCACCTCGGCGGCAGTTCGTCGGTGGCTGCTGTTAGAGACGGCAGGGCGGTGGATTCCAGTTGGGGCATGACCCCGCAAAGCGGTCTGCCGCAAAACAACCGCGTGGGTGATTTTGATTGCTTTGCATTGATCTATCTGGTCCGCGACCTCGGCCTCGGCATGGATGCGGTGGAACAGGCGCTGACCACCCGCTCCGGCTTGTCAGGCATGTCCGGCCTGCCGACCGGCGATGTCCGCGACCTCC
>JAPLUJ010000117.1 GCA_026397695.1 Verrucomicrobiota bacterium
GCGGACTTGTATTGCACGCGGTTCGTCAATCATTCCGCCGTGGTGACCGCCCACCTCACCGTGGAGGATCGGGCGCATCCCTCCACCCGCATGTTGCCCGCCGATTGGGTGCGTAAGGATGAATGGTATAACTTCACCCGAAATCCACGGCCGGAAACGCATCCGCTTCTTACCGTGGACGAAACGACCTATCAGGGAAGCACCATGGGCAAGGCCCACCCCATCGCATGGTATCGAACGATTGGCAAAGGACGTTTGTGGTTCACCGCACTGGGCCACACCGACGAGAGTTTTTCCGAGCCCTTGTTATTGGAACACCTGCTCGGGGGAATCCAGTGGGCGGCAGGTCATGCGGTGACCACCGAGCAAAGCGATGCCTCATTCCGCACCACCGATGAGGCCCTCCAACGGGATTTTACCGCAACCGTCGCGCGGCGGCTGGACGGCAGGCTTTCCGCCGCCGAATACGCGACCGCACTTCATGCTTTGCGATCCCGCGAACTCGAGATGTTCGAGGCGATCCGCAGACATCATTTCGATGATCTCACCGAATCCAACCACTGGCATCGGGGCAGGCTGAAATTTCCCGGCAACATTGAGATGGAGATGATGTCATTGCAAAAACCCGCCCCATCCGTCCCCGCGGAATGATGCACCACATGGCGAGGACGCGATGGATGGTTGTGAGTCGGGATGCGTGGGAGAAGCCGGGGTGTCGATCTGTGCCGGTGGATCCGCCTGCGCAGTCGCATGGTACGGCGTCCCTTCTCACTTTTCTTTGGCGGGCACGAACTTGAGACCGCCGCCGTTGATGCAGTAGCGTTTGTCGGTGGGGGTTTTGAAGCCCTCACCCTCGAAAACATGGCCGAGGTGGCCGCCACATTTCGCACAGGTGACTTCCACGCGGGTCCGACCGCCGCTGGTGTCCGTCTTCATCACCACATTGTCCGCCTTGGCGGGATCGTAAAACGACGGCCAGCCGCAGCCGGAATCGAATTTTTGATCGGAGGAAAACAACAAGGCACCGCAGCCGGCGCAATGATAGGTTCCTTTGCCCTGGTGCTTGAATTCCTGATAGACCTCGCCGTTAGGTGGCTCGGTGCCGGCCTCGCGGAGGATGCGGAATTGTTCGGGCTTGAGCAGGGTTTTCCACTCGGCGTCGGTTTTGACGACCTTGCCGGCGGGTTCGGCGGGCATTTCGGCACGGGTTTCCATGGCGGATTTCTTGTGCTCTCCGCCCGAGCAGGCGGCAAGTGCGAAAACACCCCACAGGACGAATAACATAGGGACGGCAGTCATGGCTGGACAATGATATCCCAGTCCGTCCGATCCGCCACCCTCTATTTTACCCCACAATTCGCAGAAGATGAAAGGATTGCGCTTGCCAATGGAGCGGGGTGGGTTACTTTGCACATGCTTTCAAGGATACTGGCCACCCGGGCCTTGGTTTGAAAGGCAACAGTCTCACAATAAGAACGCTTCATGAAACCTCTCGAAAGAATCACGCTGATGACGGTGACTCTGGTGTACGCCGGGTACCTGATTCAACACGCGATCCGCACCCGGGCCGAACGCTTGTATCGTTTGGCTGCGGGCGAATCGCCCTACGAACGGACGCATCCAAAACCCCGCACCGCGAAATCATCCTAACATATTTTTTGGCAGGTGGCGCGGTCTCGCTGAGACTGCGACTAAAGCGAGGATAAAGGGATAGCCCAAGGCATGCCGGAATTTTGTGAATGTACTCGTCCACTGCTCGAAGGATGCCCAGGACATGCTTCTCACTTACCCGATCCCCTTCTGTAAATCCCGCGCACTCCACAGCGTGCCCGCTGCGGCCGCGCCACTGCCGCGCCATTTGCGCGCGCCGTCCTTGCGCTTGCCGCC
>JAPLUJ010000599.1 GCA_026397695.1 Verrucomicrobiota bacterium
ATCTACGATCCTCGATCTACGATCCTCGATCTACGATCCTCGATCTACGATCTCTTCATCTGGAAGAGAAGATTCCCTTTGCCAGGAGTTTCGGGTTCTGTTGGAATGTCCTCATGAAGACCCTGTTGGTATTGTCGGGTTTGTGTTTTGTTAGCGCACCGGCTGTCCATGCCCAAATCGCGTCCGGCGAGCGGGTGGCCCCGAAAATGGAAATCTCCGGCGACAGCGTGAATCTCACTATCCAACCGTCGGTGATCGGGCGTAACTACCAGCTCCAGTATTCCGACACCATGGCGGGCGACACCTGGCAGGATACCGGTGTGGTGAGGAGTGGTGATGGCGGCAACCTGGTCATCTCCACCCCTTATGTCGCCGGGACATCGCGGCTGTTTTATCGGGTTGCTCTCGTCGAGGCGACCCCGGCACCCGCAGGTTTCTCGCTGATCTCGGAGGGGAGTTTCCTGATGGGCGACCAGTCGAACCCGCTGGTGGGGTCTTCACCGGAACTCCCGGTGCACAAGGTGTATGTGAGCGCGTTTTACATGGCGAAACACGAGGTGACCCAGGAGTTGTGGAACGAGGTGAAGACGTGGGGGGCGACCCACGGTTACACGGATCTGCCGACGGGTGCCTCGAAAGGGGCGAATCATCCGGTGCATTCGATCAGTTGGCATGCGATGGTAAAGTGGTGCAACGCGCGGAGCCAGAAGGAGGGACTCAATCCGTGCTATACGATATCCGGGGTTTACAAGACGGGCAGCGGCGCGCCGGTCTGCCATTGGAGTCTCAATGGTTACCGCTTGCCGTCGGAAGCGGAGTGGGAAAAGGCGGCGCGGGGCGGGCTGAGTGCTCAGAATTTCCCGTGGGGCAATACCATCTCGCACAGTCAGGCGAATTACTGTGTTTATTCGAGCAACGGGACAACCAATGACTATATCTACGATGTGGCTCCCCGTCCACCGGGCACGGTCTATGAATATTTTCATCCGACCTACGCGGTCAACGGTTATTCCTACACCTCGCCGGTAGGGAGTTTCACGCCGAACGGATACGGCTTGTATGACATGGCGGGAAATTTGTGGGAGTGGTGTTGGGATTGGTATGCGGGCTATCCCTCGACTTCGCAGTCCGATCCGCGCGGTCCTGAATCGGGCGCATACCGGGTGTTCCGGGGCGGCGATTGGAACAGCGTCGCGAACAGTTGCCGTGTCGCGTTCCGCAACGACGGCTACTACCCGGCCAATCGCGACAACTTGGTCGGCTTCCGTCTGGCCCGCACCGCAGTCCCCTAGCATCCGGCGAGATTGAGGATTGAGGATTGAGGATTGTGGATTACGAGAGGTCATGGGTCATTAGTCATGAGTCATTGGTGAAGAGGAAGAACGGAGCACGGGCATTCCTGCCCGTGTCTTTCTTCATGGAATTTCCAACCGCCAAGACAATCTTCTTGGCAAGACAGAACGGTTGGGTAATCTATCCGTCAATCCCCCATGAGACCATCCCACACCCCCATTTCCCCGCCATCGCGATGGTTGATGCCGCTCGTCCTGCTGTGTTGCATGGTGAGCACCGTGTCGGCGGACACGTTCGGGCTTTTCACATACACTAACAACGGAACATCGATCACAATCACCGGCTACCCGACCACCGAAGTTGGTTTAGTTGAGATTCCATCAAGCATTGCAGGCAAGCCGGTGACGAGCATTGGAAACTTTGCGTTCCAGTATTGCAAGCTGACGAGTGCGACGATCCCCTCCGGCGTTACCAGTATCGGGGAATCTGCGTTCCGGAACTGCTACAGTCTGACGAATGTGACGATTCCCTCCAGCGTGACCAGCATCGGGACCTCTGCGTTTTCCGGTTGCGGACTGACGAGTGTGACGATCCCCTCCGGCGTGACCAGCATCGGGAGCGGTGTGTTCTACGGTTGCAGCGCGCTGACGAGCTTGACGATTCCGGCTAGCGTGACCAGCATCGGGATGCATGCGTTCTACGGTTGCAGCGCGCTGACGAGTGTGACGATTCCCAACAGCGTGACCAGCATCGGGTTCTCAGCGTTCTATAATTGCTGGAGCCTGACGAGTGTGACAATCCCCTCCGGTGTGACCATGATCGAGTCCTTGACGTTTTTTGGTTGCTGGAGACTGAAGAAGGTGACGATCTCCGCCGGTGTTACCAGTATAGACGACAGGCATCGGGACCTCTGCGTTCCATGGTTGCACCGGACTGACGAGCGTCTATTTCCTAGGCCATGCTCCAGCAATCGGAGCAAATGTCTTTTGGGGTGCAGGAGCGGAGTTCAAAGTGTATTACCTCAATGGCAAGGCGGGTTTCACCTCGCCGATTTGGAACGGATACCCGGCAGTCAATCTGGGAAATCTTTCTCCGGCCTCCGTCTGGTTGCACTCGAATGGATTTCCGGCCGATACCGACCTGCAAGCTGATCCCAACGGAGACGGGGTGAATCTCATGCTGGCGTATGCGCTCAACCTTGACCCGCTCCAAAACTTGAGCGGAAGCATGCCGCGCCCTGTTGTTGAAGGCAACCAGATGAGCCTCACCTTTTACGCCGGGAGCGAGGGTGTGACTTATGCTGCCGAGTTCAGCGACGATCTACAAACTTGGAGCGTGGTGGATCTCCCAGCCCCAGATGGCAACAACTGCCGAACGGCAACGGTCCCGATGACCGGTCCACGGCGCTTCGTGCGGCTTGTGGTGAGCAACTTCCCATGAAATCGCCTCTGTTTTGCCTCTTGTGCATCTTCGCCGTCGGCCTGTTTGCGCGGGGGAATAATCCGACCATTCCTAGTTTCTACTAATTTGCTAGAAATTAGTAGTTTTCCGGCAAATGACAACAAAATACTGAATTATTTTATTTTAGTAATTCGCCGTCCCTCACCGAGAACTCCGCGCTCAGCAGCGTCGGCAGCAACGTGTCGCGAAGAGGGGCACGGGCAGCTTGCCCGTGTGCGCCGGAAGAAACGGGGCGAGCCGCCCGTTCCCCTCTTGTTTTTCGCGAGAAACCAGAGGCAGACGGGGATCTATCTTGAATCCTGCTGTTGCTATTGTGGATTTCCAGCCGCATTCCAGCCTAACGGCGCCGGAGAGGGAAGCCGGATCTGGCCGGAGCGGCGGATTTCTTTGTTGGTGCCGTCGGGAGAGTGGCAGAGGATGGGCATCAGCCGAGCAGGTGGCGCCCGCGGATTTGTGTGAGTGCCCAGCGGGCGTGCCCGCAGACTAACGGATCCGGGTCGGTAGCGGCGCGGGTGAGGGCGGGCAGGTCGTCAGGGGTGCCGGTGTTGCCCAGCACGACGCAGACATTGCGCAGGAAACGCGGGCGCTTGAGGCGCTTGATCGGGGACTTGGCGAACACGGCGCCGAACGCCGCGTCGTCGAAACCGAGGAAATCACGCGGGAGCTTTTCAAAGATGGCATCCCTCGCATGAAAGGCCGACTCGCGCGATGCCACGGCGAAGCGGTTCCAGGGGCAGGCGTCAAGGCAGGCGTCGCAGCCGTAGAGGCGGTCGCCGATGGCAGGCCGGAACTCTAGCGGAATCGGGCCCGGGTGTTCGATGGTGAGGTAGGCAATGCAGCGGCGCGCGTCCACGTGGTGGGGGCGGGTGATGGCGCGGGTCGGGCAGGCGGTGATGCAGCGGGTACATTTCCCGCAGCGATCTTCTAACGGATTGTCCGGCTGGAGATCCAAAGTGGTGAGGATTTCCGCGAGGAAAAACCAGGTGCCCAGGCGGCGGTGGATTTGCATCGTGGATTTGCCATTCCAGCCGAGGCCCGCGTCGCTGGCGAAGTCGCGTTCGAGCACCGGGCCGGTGTCCACATAGGATTTTTGCACGCCGCCGAGGGTCTGTAATTGCAGGCTGAATGCACGGAGCCGGCGAGCGATGAGGTCGTGATAATCCTCGTTCCATGCATAGCGGGCGATACGATAGCCGCCGGGGTGTGATGCGCGGAATGGATTGCCACCGGGAAAATAATTCAAGGCGAGGCAGATCAGCGATTGGCAGCCGTCTAACACATTACGTGGATCACAGCGGCGCTCGGGTGTGCGCTCCAGCCAGCCCATCTCGCCGTGGTGGTCCGCCGCGATCCAGGCGCGGAACGCATCCGCGTGGGTAGCCTCATGGGCGCGTGCGATCCGGCAATCGTCGAATCCCAGTTCATGCGCCCATGTTTTGACCTGTGCTTCTAGCAGGTTCATGCGCGGTTGTTGAAAAAGTAGCGTGAGCATTCGAGGATTCCGGCCGCCAGCTCGGCGCAGCAAAGCCCGTCAGTATCCAGCTTGAGATGTGCGGTTTCCTGATAGAGCGGCGTGCGTTCCTCCATCATCGTCTGGATTCTGGTAGCAGGGTCCGCGGTTTCGAGCAGTGGTCGGTTATGGATTTTACGGGTGCGCTGGAGAATCACCGATGCGGACGCATGCAACCAGACGACGTATCCCAGGTTTTTCAACAAGGCCCGGTTAGCCGCGCTTGCCACGATGCCACCGCCGGTGGAGATGATCCTGCGGGGGGCGGCGGGATCATTGAGTTCCTTGAGTAGGGCGGTTTCCATGGCGCGAAACACGGATTCTCCTTCATCCGCGAAAATACGCGTGATCGATTTACCCGCCCGTTGTTCGATGACGTGGTCCATGTCCACCAGCGGATAGCCCAACCGTTGGTGGAGTTCGCGGCCAACCGTGGATTTTCCGCAGCCCATGAAACCGATGAGCACGATGTTCTCCTGCGGGGTGGTGGGTGAATTCATGGTTGGAGCTTAGACGGCCCGGCTCGCCGAAGAAACCGCAAAATAGGAGTTCGCATCTTGCCGCCACCTCTGGCAAAACCACCGGCGTGTCCGAGACCCGCATTGTCCCCGCCACCGATGATGAGATGAAGGATGCCGTGCGTGAGGCCTGCGCCTTGCTGCGGGACGGCGAAATCGTCGCGTTGCCTACGGAAACCGTCTATGGCCTCGCCGCAGACGCCCTCAATCCTGCTGCCGTCGCCAAGGTTTTCGCCGCCAAGGACCGCCCGTCGTTTGATCCGCTCATCGTCCATATCGCGTCGCGCGGGGATTTGAAAAATGTCGCGATCGTGCCGCAGGACATCGCGGATTCCGTTAGCAAACTCACCGCCGCGTTCTGGCCGGGGCCGCTCACGCTGATCCTGCCGAAGCATCCGGATGTCCCGGATCTGGTCACCAGCGGGCTGCCCACCGTGGCGGTGCGGCAGAGCGCCCACCCGGTATTCCGCGCGATCCACAAGGAGTTTGGGCGACCCATCGCCGCGCCCAGCGCCAACCGCTTCGGGCGCATCTCGCCGACTTCGGCCACCGCCGTGATGAAGGAACTCGGCGGCCGCATCCCGCTCATCGTCGATGCCGGTGCCTGTGGCGAAGGCCTGGAAAGCACCATCATTGCCATCGCAGCCCGCCCTAACAAAAAACCCGTCTTGCGCCTGCATCGCGCCGGCCCGATCACCAAGGAACAACTCCAGGAGTTCGGCAAGGTCGAGAAGGTGAAGGAAAAAATTGGCGATTTGCCGCACGCGCCCGGCCAACTCCCGAGCCACTACGCGCCGCTGACCCCGCTGATGCTGTTAGAAAATCCTGCGGATTTCAAACCCACGCCCGGAAAAAAATACGGTTTGCTCAGTTATCGTGGCGAGGATGACAGCCCGTATGTGAGGCTGCATGCATGGGCGCGCGTCGAGGCGCTCAGCCCCGGCAGCGGCAAGCTCGCCGAAGCGGCCATCCGCTTGTTTTTCGTGATGCGCCTGCTAGATGAGGCCGGGCTGGATGCGATCATTGCCGAACCTGTTAGCGAGACCGGCCTCGGCGTGGCCATCATGGACCGCCTGCGCCGCGCGTCAACATCCGGAGCCACGCATGAGAAGCGCGTGGGTCACGCCTCCTGATCCCGTGGTTCTGCGCGCTGCGCGCTCCGTTTTCGTGCTTGGCAGGTTGCGCCACACGCGGGACGATTCCCCCATGGCAAGGGCGATCCGGGAATTCGAAGGACTCCGCGTGAACGTGGACGACGTGATCTATATGCCCAGCCTCGATGCGCCGCCGGAAAAACCCCACCCGTTCGTCTATTTCATTTCGATTCACAATGATTCGCCGGTTGCCGTGACCATCCGCGGTCGCAAGTGGGTCGTTCGCGAGGTCGATGGGGAAGTCACCGTGGTCGAGGGGGATGGGCTGGTCGGACAATGCCCGGAGATCGAACCGGGCGGGCATTTTTCCTATAACAGCTACCACGTGGTCGCCGGGAAAGCACGGGTTTCAGGGGCGTTTTTCGGCGAAACGGCCGATGGTGAGTGGATTTTCACGCGCATCCCGGAGTTCCGCCTGGAGGTGCCTCAGCGCATGTGAGCTGGCATGTGACACGGCATGCGGATCAGCCGGAAAACACCACATCCATCCGCACATCGTGCGCTCCGGCAAATGTGTCCGGCACGATCTGGGTGGCAAAACAAACGCCGACCTTCACCGCCCCGTGCCGCGCCCCGGCCAGCATGCGGTCATAATACCCGCGGCCGCGTCCCAGGCGTCCGCCGTGACCATCGAAGGCGAGTCCCGGACACAGGAACACGTCGATGCGATCCAGCGGAATTTCCGCCATGGCGGGTGAAGGTTCGCGGATGCCAAACGCGCCGGGTGTCAGATCCACCGCCGGGTTTGCCACGACGTGAAAACTGAGGTCGTCACCGGTGACTCGCGGATAGACCCAGCACCACTGCGGATGCCGCGCGACCAGTTCTGATAGATCAACTTCGCCCGGCAGCGCGGCAAACCCCGCGATGGTTCTCAAGCCGGGCTGCTTGCCGAGCCAGCGGTCGAGGGCGTCACACACCGCACGGGAATCCGCCGGGGTGCCGCGCGCGATCCGCCGCTGGGTCACGCGGAGTTGGGATTTGCGTTTGCTGGATGTGGGAATTGACACTTGCAAATGGGCGGAGTTTTCACATCTTTAGCTTTAACGATGCGCATTGGGCAAGCAGTGATGGTTTTTTTTCTCGGGGTGGCGTGGATTTGTGCCGCAGAGCCTCCGAAAACCTTTGCGTGGGAACCGCTCAAGATTGCCCACAGCATGTTCACGCCGGATCTCGGAATGCTCGATTCGGAGCGGCAGGAATATGCCACGAATCTGGCGTCCCACGCGGCGGGCCAAGTGGTCGCAACCAAGGCCTCGCCACAGTCGTTGGCGGATGCACGCCGCATGCTGGCGCTGGCACTGCACCTCTCGCCGCGCAACAAACGGGCGATCGTGATGAATTTCCAACTTTCAAAAAGCATTCTGCCTGAAGTGACGGGAGGCAGCTACAGTCCGCAGGTGTTCGCACGTTTGCTGCTCAGCCGTGGCCAACTTCTCGAAAAGCAAGGGGGGGATGAAAACAAGCGTCTGGCCCGCATTTTTGTCCATCTGGCCGCCGGCATGGATCCGAAAAACGAGGATGCCGTCTATGCCAGCGAGGTTCACCGCCTTGATTATGGCGCGGTGGATTGGGCCGTCATCATGAGTGGTGCCGATAAAAAACCTGACAGCACCGCACCGCCTGTTCAAAACCCGCCAGGTGCCCGCCCTCCGCCGCGTTGATGCCGTGATTTCATGCGCCACCCTCCCGGTGCGCAGGTCGTCCTTTCATTCCGGTGGATTGTTGCCATCTTCCGCTTGCCACAGGCGATCATCCACTTACCTTTGTGGCGAAGCACTCATGAAAATTTGGCTCGATGGCAATCTGGTGGACGAAGCGGCGGCGAAGGTATCGGTCTTTGACCATGGCCTGCTCTATGGCGACGGCGTTTTTGAAGGCATCCGTTTTTACAATGGACGCGTCTTTCGTTTGGAGGAGCACATTCGCAGACTCTTTGATTCCGCGCGCGCGATCATCCTCGATCTGCCGTGGACCCGCGAGGAGGTCTGCCGATTCACCTGTGCCACGGTGGCCGCCAACGACCTCAACGACGGCTATATCCGCCTCGTCGTCACCCGCGGTGCCGGCGGACTCGGCCTCAATCCGTATCTGTGCCCGACACCCTCGATGTTCATCATCGCATCGACGATCCAACTCTATCCGGAAGAGTATTACCAAAACGGCCTGTCAATCATCACCTGCGCCACCCGCCGCCCGTCACCGGCAGCTTTGATGCCACAGGTGAAATCGCTCAACTATCTGAACAACATCATGGCCAAGGTCGAGGCGATCCAGGCCAACGCCCTCGAAGCCGTCATGCTCAATGAACAGGGCTACGTTACCGAATGCACCGGTGACAATCTGTTTCTCGTGAAAAACGGCACGCTTCTAACACCGCTGATCAGCGACGGCGCGCTCGATGGCATCACCCGCGCCGTGATCATCGAACTCGCCGGCAACCTCGGCGTCCCTGTCGTGGAACGCTCGCTCACCCGCTATGACATTTTCACGGCGGACGAATGTTTCCTCACCGGCACGGCGGCTGAAGTCATTCCCGTCGTGGCGCTGGACCGCCGGGTCATCGGCACCGGCAAACCAGGGCCGTTCACGCAACGGTTTCTCGCCGCATTCCATCAACTCGCAATGAGCACCGGCACACCCATCCGCTAACCCCGCCCCCACCGTCGAAGTGAATCAATACGCCTTGGCATCCCCTCAAACAACCGGCAACTTGGACTATCAGCAATGAAATGTGACTTCTGCGATCACAAGGCCACCGTCTTCCTCACGCAACTCGTGGAAGGACAAATGAAGAAGGTATGCCTGTGCGACCCCTGCGCGAAGCAACGCGGAGTCACCGATCCCACCGGCTTTTCGCTTGCCGATCTTCTGCTAGGCGGCATGACCGGCGGCAGCGCCCCCGCCGGAAAACCACCGCAGGCCACGCCAGGCGGCGGACGCAAATGTCCCACCTGCGGGTTTTCATTGGACGATCTCCGCCGGGTGCGCCGCTTCGGATGCAGCGATTGTTATACCACATTCAGCGAGGAGGTGGGACAAATGGTCCGCGGCATGCACCAGGGCACCTCACACATCGGCAAGGTGCCCCAGGGACTCATGGCCTTGCACGTCCGCCACCAGCGCATTGAAGAACTCCGTTCGCGCCTCGAACAGACCATCGCCGCCGAAAGCTACGAGGAAGCCGCCGCCATCCGCGATGAAATCCGCAATCTCGGCGAAACAACCTTGGCCTGACACCCCCGATCCTCGATCCTCCGACCTCTGACTTCCCTATGATGCGTTTCTCCACTCTGGTAAAACACCCCGCCGATTGGATGACGGGTGGACAAGGGGAGCATAGTGCCGTGCTGACCTCACGCATCCGTCTGGCACGCAATCTCCGCAACCATCCGTTCCCGGGATGGGCGAAGCGGGAACAACGCGCCGCCGCGCTCGAGTTGATGCGTCCCGCCGTCGAAGCGCTGCCGCCCATGAAGGATGCGTTTTCCCAAGAACTCGGCGACCTCAACGCGGTGCAAAAACAGGTGCTTGTCGAACGCCACCTCATTTCCCGCGAACACGCCGCTCGCGGCCTCGGATCCGCCGTCGTGATAGAACGCCGCCAAACACTCAGCCTCATGCTCAACGAGGAGGACCACCTCCGCATGCAGGCCATCCGCCCCGGCCTGCAACTCACCGCCGCCTTCAACATGCTCTCGGAACTCGACTCCGAGTTGGAAAACGCGCTCGAATTCGCCTTCGATCCCACGCTCGGCTACCTCACGACCTGCCCGACCAATCTCGGCACCGGCCTGCGCGCTTCGGTCATGCTGCATCTGCCGGGCCTAGTGCTCAGCGATCAAATCGGACAAGTCCTCCAATCAGTCAATAAAATCGGCCTTGCCGTGCGCGGCCTTTACGGCGAAGGCACCGAGTCACTGGGCAATCTCTATCAGATTTCTAACCAGTCCACCCTCGGGGAGAGCGAGGCCACCATCATCCGCCGCCTCGAACGCGTCATCTCAAAGGTCGCCAATCACGAACAAAACGCCCGCGAAAAACTTCTCGATGACGATCCGGAGATGGTTTTTGATAAAATCGGTCGTGCCTACGGCGTGTTGCGCCACTCCCATATCATCGATTCCAAGGAGGCGCTCAATCACCTGTCATTGCTCCGTCTTGGCGGAACACTGGGGGTTTTCCCCCCGGAAACGGTGATCCTCTGCGATACCTTGCTGATGGATATCCAGCCAGCCCACTTGCAACTCCACGCCGGCCGCAAGCTCTCCCCGGATGAAAGGGACGCCATTCGCGCAACAATTATCCGTGCGCGTTTGCATTCTCTCGAATCCCCGAGTAATCGTTCTACCACTGACACACCCAAACCACTTTCCGACCTCCCCAACCCCGGTGACCCATGAACAACTTCACCCCACGCGCCCAACAAGTCCTGGCCCTGGCCCGCAAGGAAGCGGACCGCTTCAACCATTCATATGTCGGCACCGAACACCTGCTGCTCGGCCTGATCAAACTCGGCCAGGGTGTCGCCGTCAATGTGCTCGAACGCATGGGTCTCGAACTCGAGGCCGTCCGCATGGAGGTCGAAAAAGATGTCGGCTCCGGCCCACCCCAGAAATCCGCCGGCAATATCCCTTACACACCCCGTGTCAAAAAGGTTCTCGCCCTAGCTAACCGGGAAGCCAAGGCACTCAACCATTCCTACGTCGGCACCGAACATCTCCTGCTCGGCCTGCTGCGCGAAGGTGAGGGCGTCGCCGCCCGTGTGCTCAAACGCCTCGAGGTGGACATCCAACGCACCCGCAACGAAATCCTCGCGGAAATCGATCCGAATTTCTCGCCCGATGATCAGGACGAAGATGGGGATGAAGGCGACGGACCGTTTGAAGACGAAGGGCAACTCCAGCCAGCGGGCCAGGAGAGCACGGGAAAAATCAAAACCCCGGCACTCAATGCCTTCGGCCGCGATCTCACCAAACTCGCCCGGGAAGGCGGACTCGATCCGGTGATCGGGCGCGAACCGGAAATCGAACGCGTCATCCAGATCCTCTGCCGCCGCACCAAAAACAACCCGGTCCTCATCGGCGAAGCCGGCGTCGGCAAAACCGCCATCGTCGAAGGACTCGCCCAGGAAATCGCCAATGGCAATGTGCCGGAAATCCTCCGCGACCGCAAGGTCGTCACGCTGGACCTCGCCCTGATGGTCGCCGGCACCAAATACCGCGGCCAGTTCGAAGAACGCATCAAGGCCGTCATGGACGAAATCCGCAAAGTCAAGAACGTCATCCTCTTCATCGATGAACTCCACACCATCGTCGGTGCCGGCTCCGCCGAAGGTGCCATGGATGCTTCTAACATCATCAAACCCGCGCTCAGCCGCGCCGAAATGCAATGCGTCGGAGCCACCACCCTCAACGAATATCGCAAATACATCGAAAAAGACTCCGCCCTCGAACGCCGCTTCCAACAGGTGAAAGTGGAAGAACCGTCGGTGCCGGACGCGATCAAGATCCTCCAAGGACTACAGGAAAAATACGAAACCCACCACAAGGCGAAGTTCACCCCGGAGGCCATCAAGGCCGCAGTGAACCTCACCTCACGCTATCTAACAGCCCGCTTCCTGCCCGACAAGGCGATCGACGTGCTCGACGAGGCCGGCGCCCGCGCCCGCATCGGCACCCTCACGCGCCCGCCCGCCATCAAACAACTCGAAGCGGAAATAGACCGCATCAACCGCGCCAAACTGGCCGCCATCGCCGAGCAGAATTTTGAAACGGCCGCCGCCCTGCGCGACGATGAAAAACACGCCAAGAAAAACCTCGAGGACACCCTGAAAAACTGGCGCGCCGCGTCCGAGGAAACCATCGTCACGGTCACCGAGGATGACATCATGGCCGTCGTTGCCAAGTGGACCGGCATCCCGCTGCGCCGCATGGAGGAAAAGGAAACCGAAAAACTCCTCAAAATGGAGGACGAACTCAAGGGCCGCGTGATCGGCCAGAACGAGGCGGTCATCGCCATTTCCAAGGCGCTGCGCCGCTCGCGCGCCGACCTCAAGGATCCGCGCCGGCCTATCGGTTCGTTCCTTTTCCTGGGGCCGACCGGCGTCGGCAAAACCTACCTCGCCCGCAATCTAGCGGAATTCATGTTCGGTGATGCCGATGCGCTCATCCAGATCGACATGTCGGAATACATGGAGAAATTCACCGCCAGCCGCCTGATCGGCTCGCCGCCGGGATACGTGGGTTATGAGGAAGGCGGCCAGCTTTCCGAAGCCATCCGCCGCCGCCCTTATGCCGTGGTGCTCTTTGACGAAGTCGAAAAAGCCCACCCGGACGTCATGAACCTGCTGCTCCAAATCCTCGAGGAAGGCACCATCACCGACTCGTTAGGCCGCAAGATCGATTTCCGCAACACCATCATCATCATGACCTCCAACATCGGCGCGGCTTCGATCAAACGCCAGACCACTCTTGGTTTCGGCGCCATGGCCGAGGATCAGGCCGATCACGAGGGCATGAAGGAAAAAATCCTCGAAGAAACGAAACGCTACTTCAAACCCGAGTTCATCAACCGCCTCGACGATCTCGTGGTGTTCCGCATGCTCGAAAAGACCGACCTCCACCACATCGTCGATCTCGAGGTGGACAAACTCGTCCAGCGCCTCAAACAAAAGGACATCACCCTCACCCTCACCGCCGAGGCCCGCGATTTCCTCGCCGCCAAGGGCTTCGATCCCGCCTACGGCGCACGTCCCATGCGCCGTGCCGTCGAGCGTTTCCTCGAAGACTCGCTCGCCGAAGCCCTGCTGCGCGGCGACGTCAAACCAGGCGATGCCGTCAACGTTGTCAAAAAATCCGATGCCGAGGAACTCGCCTTCGTATCCTCCAGCCCCACCCCCCCACAGGAACAGGAAGTCGGCGTCTGACCTCCGTTAGATTGACGCCCCGGATGAAGTGGGGTAGTCTCTGCGGTCATGACCCACTGGAGTTTGAAATTGCTTGCCGCCGTGTGGCTGTGCGCGAGTTCCGCGCCGGCCCAAATCGCCGTTTCCATCAGGCTTGCCAAGCAGCAGCACCTCACCGGAGAACCCGTCATGGCCGTCGTCACCATCATCAACCACGCCGGCAGGGAACTGGACTTCCACAGCGACGGGCGCTTCCAATGGCTCGATTTCGTCGTCAAAAACAGCAATGGCACCCCGGTCTCCACGAAAAGCACAACGCTCTTCGGGGCGATGAAAATCGCGCCCGGCCAATCGCTGTCCCGGGAAGTCGATCTGGCGCGACAATTTCAACTCGGCGAACCCGGCAACTTTTCGGTGGCCGCCGTGATCCGTCTGCCGGGAGACAACACGCAAGCCACCTCCTCCAACCGGGTGTTCTTCAGTCAAAGCCGGGGTCAACTCTCATGGTCCCAGAAAGTCGGCATCTCAGGACGCCCCAATCAAACCCGTGAATTCCGCATCCTCACTTTCTCCGGTGATTCAAAATCCCAGATTTACGCCCAGATCGTGGATGGCCACACCGGTCAAGTCGTCCGTACCTTCCTGCTCGGAGACATCCTCATGCTGCGCAAACCCCTCGCCACCGTGGACCGCCAGCAACGCATGCATGTGATGTTTCTGGCCACCCCCACCCTTTGGGTCCACTGCGTGATCGATACCGACGGCAAATTGAACAACCGCCAGATCCACCAACGCGGCCCCCACGGGGACCCCCAATTGCTGACTTTCGGAGATGGAAGCGTGCGGGTGGCCAACAGCGTCCCCTACGATCCCAAAACC